>JAVVRI010000007.1:0-31994 GCA_036654795.1 Tannerellaceae bacterium | reverse complement strand
TATATCAGAGATGCGTTCCACCAATTCGGATAGTGCCATTCGCTTATAAAGGTCGAATCCATAATAGGTCAGTTCCTGAGCAATCATTTGAAACTCTTTTACGCCCTGTGCCACCAGCAAACGTACCTCTTCTTCAATCTCTTCCATGGGGCGCGACTGGTAATGTCCCGTAATGATCGGAATTGAGCAGTAGGAACAGGTGCGGTTGCATCCTTCGCCTATCTTTAGGTAGGCATAATGCTTCGGCGTGGTCAGCACGCGTTCGATGGCTAGCTCGTTGTGGTAAGATTTACCCAGATCGGTCAGCAACTCTTTCCAGTTGAATTTGCCATAAAAACGGTCTACTTCCGGCAATTCCTTTTTCAAATCATCCAGAAATCGTTCCGAGAGGCAGCCCATGACGCACAGTCGTCCTATACGTCCCTGCTTCTTTGCTTCTACCAGTTCCAGAATCATGTTTATCGACTCTTCCTGCGCATCGCCTATGAAACCACAAGTGTTTACTACGACTATTTCGCCGTTTATCTTATGCGGATCGTGCTCTACGGTATATCCGTTTGCTACAAACTGACGCATCAACTGCTCCGAATCGACTAGGTTTTTCGAGCAACCCAGTGTTATAATATCAACCTTATTCTTTCTCATACCGATTTTTCACTCTCCAAATAATGAATTTACAAACTCCGCTTTACGGAAAGCCTGCAAATCCTCGATTCCCTCTCCTAAGCCGATGTATTTCACCGGGATGCGGAAATGGTCTGATATACCAATTACAACGCCACCTTTTGCTGTACCGTCCAGTTTCGTGACAGCCAACGCGTTTACTTCGGTAGCGGCCGTAAATTGTTTTGCCTGTTCAAAGGCGTTCTGTCCCGTCGATCCGTCCAATACCAACAACACTTCGTGTGGTGCGTCAGGCATTACCTTCTTCATCACATTCTTAATCTTGGTTAGTTCGTTCATCAGGTTTATTTTATTGTGCAGGCGGCCGGCTGTGTCTATAATCACCACGTCGGCATTGTTTACCTTGGCAGAAGTAAGTGTATCGAAAGCCACCGAGGCCGGATCGGAACCCATCTTTTGCTTCACAATCGGCACTCCCACCCGTTCACTCCAAATCACCAATTGCTCAACGGCAGCAGCACGAAACGTATCGGCAGCGCCTAGGTAAACATTCAGTCCGGCCTTCTTATACTGATAAGCTAGTTTTCCGATAGTTGTTGTTTTACCTACGCCATTGACCCCTACCACCATGATAACATACGGCTTCGTTCCTTCGGGCAGTGTAAAGCCTTCCGTATCTTCCGTATTATTTTCAGTCAGCAGGCTGGCTATTTCGTCCCTTAAGATGGTTGTCAATTCTTTTGTGGTTACATATTTATCTTTTGCCACACGCTTCTCAATACGATCAATGATCTTCAAGGTGGTATCTACTCCTACGTCCGAAGTAATCAACACCTCTTCTAGGTTATCCAGCACTTCATCGTCCACCTTATTCTTACCCGCAATTGCACGGGATAGTTTCGAGAAGACGTTCTCCTTTGTTTTTGACAACCCCTTGTCTAAAGTTTCCTTTTTTTCTTTACTGAAAAAGCTAAAAATGCCCATATTTATACTGCTTAATTATTATCTCTGTTTTTAAACAACACCGCTAAGATACTGCTTTTTCGTTAAAACTCAATTGATAATTGACGAAAAATCAACTCATTCGCCCTTTATAGTCTTCGTAGCCGAACTTCCTATAGATTACCAGCTCACCCTCCTCCTTTAACAGTGCGATCGAGGGATGGGGAATGCCGTTAAACATGGACGTTTTCACAATGGTATAGTGGATCATATCTTCGAAAATCAACTTGTCACCCACCTGCAAAGGGGCATCGAAAGACCAATCGCCCATATAGTCGCCGCTCAGGCAACTATTCCCGCCGATGCGGTAAGTAGGCTTTCCGGCTATCGGATCAGTAGCATATCGAATAGCCGGCTTATAGGGCATCTCCAAACAATCGGGCATGTGGCAGGTAAAAGAGGCATCCATAATGGCCGTCTTGATTCCATGATTTTCCACAATGTCCACCACCGTTGCCAGCAAGAATCCGGTCTGCCAAGCAAAAGCACTTCCAGGCTCCATAATCACCTCCAGATTAGGATACTTAGCCTTAAAGGACTGAAGTAATGCTATAAGGTGATCGGTGTCATAATCCCGGCGTGTCATCAGGTGTCCTCCTCCCATATTAAGCCATTTTAATTGTGGCAGAAAACGGCCAAAGCGCTTTTCAACCTCCCGCAACGTGTTTTCCAGATCGTAAGAAGAAGATTCGCACAGGGTATGAAAATGGAACCCCTCCACCCCTTCGGGCAGTGTGTCGCCCAACAGGTCGCTAACGATTCCCATCCGCGAACCGGGCGCACAAGGATTGTATAGGTCAGTCTCCACTTCCGAATATTCAGGATTGATGCGCAATCCACACGACACGCGGTTTCCATCGGCCTGCACCATCGGATAAAAACGATGAAACTGCGTAAGTGAGTTGAACGTTACGTGGCTGCTGTAACGGAGTATGGCCGGAAAGTCTGCTTCCGTATAGGCCGGCGAATAGGTATGCGCCCTGCTTCCCATCTCCTCGAAAGCCAATTGCGCTTCATAGATGGAGCTAGCTGTTGAGTAAGGAATATATTCTCTTACAATCGGGAAGGCTTTCCAAAGAGCAAAAGCCTTAAAAGCAAGGATGATATTTACTCCGGCACGTTCTTTTACACGTTTTATCAAACTCAGGTTTCGTCTAAGCAATTGTTCCTCCATCACATAACAAGGAGAGGGTATACGATTCAGATCTATCATTTTCTGTTCTATAAATTACCGCAAAAAGGCTGTGCCTATTTAACAGGGCGCAGCCTTTCGTAAGTGTATAATACGATACGAAATAGATTATTCGTCTATTTCCGGTTGGATGAAATCCACAAAACAGAGCGCAGCCAAAGCCGTCCCATAACGTTTTTCAATCGTGATGCCTTCGGTAATAAAGTTTAGTTCGCCTAAATAATATTTGCTGTATGTTTTTTGATGGAGGTCGTTGATGACACGGATGAGGCGTGACTCCAGTTCCTCAATACGGAACCTTCCGCTCACTTCACATACCAAGCCGCCTACTTTTTCATCGAAGTTTTCATCTTTATACATCCAGGCATAAACCACTCCAGCAGAGACGAACTCATCCTGATAACCATGAGACATGGCCATGATGGTTTTCATTTCCGAACCAAATGGGGGGAGATCTAACTCGTCCATAGTTAACAGATGCGCAGTTGCAGGGATTACTGACGAATACGTCATGATGTTGAAATCCGATATGCCAGCATCATAAAGAGCCATGTGGTAAGAACCTGCATGCTTTTCCAGATCCGATTCTCCACTACCCTTCGTAATAAAAAAGGTGTTTGGAATTAAATTTCCAACTTTCTTAACCATCTACAAATATGTTTTACTAATTAATAATACATTGAGCGCACAAAAGTAGAAACTTCTTCGAGATTATACCTCTTACTAAGGACGAAAAAACAGCACAGGATATTATTTTTATTTTTACATCTATTTATCAAAACATTCAGGCGGGCAAAAATGTTCTAACAATATAAACAAACTTAAAAGAGAATTGCCATGTTCGCACTTTGTCTCAGCATCTTATTGTTTATTACAAGTGATCAAATAACAGATAAAAATCAAGAAGTTATGAAATTCGAATTGATTACATTGCCCTATGCAGCCAATGCGCTGGAACCGGCTATCAGCAAACAAACGGTCGATTTCCATTACGGGAAGCACCTTCAAGCGTACGTCAACAATCTGAACGCATTAATACCGGGTACTGTCTACGAAAACATGCCGATAGAATCAATTGTGGCAGAAGCAGATGGCGCGATATTCAACAATGCCGGTCAGGTATTGAATCACAATCTGTATTTCACCTCCTTCTCTCCGACAGGAGGCGGTGTTCCTACCGGTGCATTAGCCGATGCCATCCTGTCTACTTGGGGTTCATTCGAGAATTTCCAGAAGGAATTTGTAGCTGCCGGTGTCAGTCTGTTTGGTTCCGGATGGGTATGGTTGTCAAAAGACAAAACCGGCAAACTGTCCATTGTCAAAGAAGTAAATGGCGGGAACCCGATAACCAAAGGCCTAACCCCTATCTTAGGTTTTGACGTATGGGAGCATTCCTATTATCTGGACTATCAGAATCGCCGTGCCGACCACCTGAACAGTCTCTGGCAAATCATCGACTGGGAAGCCGTAGGCAAACGGTATTAACGACTTATATGTATTTTAATGATAGGCATTCGGTGGTTATACCGAATGCCTATCGATTGAATCATGTAATACATTCGTCCGAACTATTAGTACTTTCTATACCATTATTTAGATCAAAGTATTACTCTAATTATTCTTTTGAGCTGGCTCAAAATTGATTTTGAGCCAGCTCAAAAACAATTACTAGCATGCTCAAAAACAATTACCAGCTAGCTCAAAAGCATAATAGCATATAGGCTACAGGACAAAACATCCTATCTTTTTCATTAATACACTGCAACGTTTGGGACTCCTAAGGCAAGATAAGACACGATTGCTTGTAAATGATGTTAAATAAGAAGGATCATTCGATCAACTTTACACATTATGCACTACTTTTGTGTTGTAAAACATATTTAAAGGAACGTGTGTCGTAACACACAAACAGTCGTAAACAAAAAGAGATTCGCTATGAAAAAAGTTATCAAGAGATGCATCAACTGTCTGAAAGTATTAGGCAATTACGAAATGCAAAAGTATGGCATTCAATAATGGGGTTAAGAGAAGTAAGAGGAGAAGCATTTGAAATAGTGCCCCACTTGCTCCAACGAATCAAATCATTGCCAATATAGTTCTTTATTCAACAAAAGAATCTATTTTTGTACTATGAACCGAATAAACGGTGCAACGTGTACTTGTAGAACCACGTAAAAAACAAGGATGAGAATGCAAAAGACAATGGTATCCGTCCCCTTTATGTTGCTGGGGATTCTTTTTAATGTGTGCTTAATCGCCTCCAACCTACTGGAAACAAAAGTAGTGCAGGTATGGGGCATCACGGCAACCGCCGGTTTGCTGGTTTTTCCAATCTCCTATATTATTAATGACTGCATCGCCGAGGTGTGGGGTTATCGTAAAGCACGGCTGATTATTTGGAGTGGTTTTGTGATGAATTTCCTTGTTGTCGGCTTTGCCCAACTAGCCGTGGCCTTACCGGCTGCTCCGTTTTGGAAAGGAGAAGAGGGTTTCGATTTTGTGTTCGGCATGGCACCGCGCATCGTCTTTGCCAGCCTATGCGCCTTTCTGATTGGATCGTTTCTCAATGCATACGTAATGAGCCGGATGAAGATCGCTTCGGAAGGGAAGAATTTTTCATTGCGGGCGGTAGTCTCCACGCTGGCGGGCGAGAGTGCAGACTCTGTGATCTTCTTCCCTATCGCCTTCGGCGGCGTGATTCCTCTTCGTGATCTACTCATTATGATCGGCACGCAGGCTGTACTCAAATCAATGTATGAGGTTATTATCCTGCCGATCACCATACGGGTAGTAAAATATATCAAACAAATAGAGGGTACAGACGTATATGACACCCATACCTCTTATAATCCGCTAAAGATAAAAGAGTTGTAGCCCCACTTATTCGAATAAATGAGACCAATCCTCACCAGCTTTCGGACTGTATGTATGAATGCCTAAACGCTCAGCTGCGTCGCAGTTGGGCTGGGCATCATCAATGAAAAGCGTTTCCTCTGGACGGATGTTGGCATCACGCAATACATACTCAAAGATGACTGGATTAGGTTTAAGCAAATGAAGTTCATAAGAGAGGTAGATTTTATTAAAGAAGTCTGCCACATTCAACCCCTTGTATTGAAAGGCACTCTTCAAAGCAAACTCCCAATGGATCTGGTTCGTATTACTTAGCAGCAAGGTGTTAAACCTACTGCGAAGACGCAGCAACAGTTCCAGCTTATAGGCCGGAACGTCTACTAACATCGCGTTCCAAGCAGCGTCTATCTGTTCGTCCGTTACCTGATTGGGGATCAGTTTGCGCACGTCCGCTCGAAACTCTTCAGGCGAGACGGAACCCTCTTCAATGCCCCGAAAGAAACCCTTCTGAAGGTAAGTCGTAGTAATCAAACTCTCAATGCTGTCGAATCCCATTGCCTGAAACGAAGCAAGACAGCGAGGGCGGTTCAAGTTTATAATTACCCCGCCAAAGTCTATAATCAAATTCTTGATTCCTTCCATGTCTATTTATTTATTATACCAGCGCCTGCGATGTCTGCGATGGTGCTGTTGTTGTTTATACTTACGATACTTTTTAAAAACCACCCACACGAACAAGAGTCCAAAGACAAAAAAGATCAGCAGGACAATACCTGTATTGAGATTATCCCCTTTGACGCGGCTCCACATCTCAAGCACAAAGCCTGTTTCACTGCCAAAGTCACGAATCATGGCGCAACGCTCCACCACCTTCCTGTCGGGATATTGCACAGGGTTTATCAGTAGACTGTCCGCCCCAGCACCAAAGAAATAACTCAAGTCGACACGTGCAGTCAAGGTGGTATCTATCTTGGCCTCCATAATCTCCGGCGTAGCCACGGCGCTGACATATCCGATGGCATCCATGTTACGCAAGGCAACTTCCGGACGGCAAAGGTAATCCATAAAATAACTAGCGGCCTTTACGTTGCGGGCATAACGAGGAATAGCCCAGCCGTCATACCAGATATTACTGCCCTCAATAGGTACCTCATAGTCCAAGGATACACCCACGGCTTCTGCTTCCTCCATAGCCCAGACGGCGTCGCCACTCCAAGTCAGGTTCAACCAAGCTTTGTTCTTGGTCATCATCTCCTTACCGAAGTCTGCTTCCCAGCCAGCAATATTGGGTTTCATGCGTTTTAAGTAATCTTCAGCCATAGCAATGGCTTCAGGGGTAGAGTTGTTCATCAACTCCTCCACGGTAATCTTTCCGGCAGCCAATTCAGCCGCATGCGCATAGATGATCGCAGTACCATAAGCATCGCGATAACTATCCTTCATTAGTATCTTCCCCTTAAAGCGAGGATTCCAAAGACAGTTCCAACTCAGCACATCCTTCTTTGTGACGAAAGCGGTATTATAAAGCAGGCCGGTCGTACCCCACATATAAGGCACTACATAATCGCTCGTGACGCGTCCGGGCTGACTCAGTTTGTCCAGCTGAGTACGGATATAGGGGGAGATGTTCTTCATATAATCCGGTGTACGACCAAAGTTGCGATCAATCGGCAGCAGCAGGTTCTTACGAAGCATCCGCTCAAGAATATACTCCGAAGGACAAATCAAGTCGAAGTCCTCGTGTCCGCGCTCCACCTTAGTAAGCATGATTTCATTAATATCGAACACTTGGTAGATGATGCGTATCTCCTCCCCCGTCTGCTCTTTGTACCAAGCGGGAAATTCGGTCAATACCTCTTCGTCTATATAGTCTGCCCAATTGTAAATCTTCAGAATCTTACTGCGTTCCTGATCCGAACGTCCGCAAGAAGAGCAGACGAAGAGCAGCAACGTCAGAAAAGAAAGAATTGTTATCAGTCGTTTCATCATCATTCTTCAAGGGATTAGGCGTGACGAGCCTTCTCGGCACGCTTGTTTATCACTATCAGCAACACCAGCACAGTTATAAAGATGAGGGTAGAGAGCGGGCGTAGTTCCGGTGTCAGTCCCCCCTTGCGCGCATCAGCATATATAAAGGTAGAGAGCGTCTCCAACCCCTCGTTGCCAATCGTAAAGATGGTCACAGCAAAGTCGTCTATTGAGAGGGTAAAGGCCAGAATAAAGCCGCTGATCATTCCCGGACGAATCTCCGGCACAATCACTTTGCGAAGTGCCTGCCACGGAGTAGCTCCCAAATCGAGCGCCGCTTCATATAAATTAGGATTCATCTGCTTCAAGCGGGGCAGCACGCTAAGCACCACATAAGGGGTGCAAAAGGTGATATGTGCCAATATAACCGTCGTCAATCCCTGCGAAATGCCGAGGCTGACAAAAAGCAGAAAGAGGGAAATACCAGTAATGATATCCGGATTTAATATCGGAATGCTATTGAGAAAACTCACCGTCTGACGCATCCGCGCCTTTAGGTTAAAGATTCCAATAGCTGCCACGCTTCCCAAAAAGGTAGAAACCGTAGCCGCAACT
The DNA here is from genome assembly GCA_036654795.1 of Tannerellaceae bacterium. Taxonomy (GTDB): domain Bacteria; phylum Bacteroidota; class Bacteroidia; order Bacteroidales; family Tannerellaceae; genus JAVVRI01. The sequence goes on along the minus strand of JAVVRI010000007.1, from coordinate 23,740 downwards.
AAGGCGATAAGGAACGTATTCCAGATAGCACTTATCAACGAATGCTGCACTCCTCCGGTGAAGAGCGAACTGTATAGCTTAGTAGAGAACCCCGTCCAATTACCCAGCACCTTGGCCTCCGTAAAGGAAAAGATCATAATAATCAGGATGGGCGAATAGAGCAACGCAAGCAGCGTCCACAAGTAGAAACGAGCAAAGAATCGGGTCATCATATCACACCTCCTTCATTTGAACCATCCGTCTCTTCATTGCTGAACAGACCGGTAATACCAATCAGCAGCAACATGATAAGTGACAGGGCGGCACCGTAGTTCCACATACCGTTATTAATATTCTCCTGAATAGTAGTACCAAACAGCTTGATGTTATTCATCGTAAGCAATTCCGCGATGGCAAAAGTAGATATGGTAGGCATAAAGACCATCATCACTCCACTCATCACCCCCGGCATGGAAAGAGGAAAGACAGCCTTAGTAAATACCTGTATCGGGTTAGCGCCCAAATCTTGCGCAGCCTCAATCAGACTATGATCCATCTTCTGTAACGTATTGTAAATAGGATAGATCATAAACGGAAGAAAGTTATACACCATCCCAAACACCAACGCCGTTTCACCCAAAGGCACACTCAAAAAGTCGAACAAAGCCACTGTTGCCAATGTACGAATCAAAATATTAATCCACATCGGCAGAATGAAGAGCACCACCATCGTACGGGACGTATTAAAGCGTGTCTGACTAAGTATATAAGCCGCCGGATAACCCAACAAAAGACAGATCAACGTAGTAATAATAGCAATTCCTACCGAATAGACAAAGGTATTCATCGCTTCGGGGTGCATCATAAACTTACGAAAGTTGGCAAAAGTAAACGCCCCGTCTGCATCTGTAAACGCATAAAGAACAATCAGTAGCAGAGGCACCACAACAAAGACTACCAAGAAAAGGACATAAGGAAGCGTCCAGTTCTTGCGCCGCATGAAAAAGGTTGATAGAGTATTTATCACGGCCACCACTTAGTTTAAAGAGTAAATAACCCGAATACTCTCCGGTGACAAGGAGATGCCGACGCGGTCGCCATCATCCCAAACATCATTGGTATCCACATAAATCGGTTCATCCCAATCCGTCTGAACAGTCAGATGGTAATGGTTGCCTTTGTAGAGAATAAACTTCACCTCTCCTGTCAACATACCGTCGCCTTCATTATCTTGCAAAACGACTTCTTTGAAATCAACCTCAATATGAACAGACGTATCAGGATCGATACCTTCCACTTTAAGACATGGAAAGGTACAGCCCAGAAACTCCACGTGCGTAGCATCTATCAGCTTTCCATCAAAGGTGTTGCATATCCGTTCCTTTTTCATCACATGGATGTCGTTCGGTTTTACAAGTAAACCCACCTCCTGTCCTGCATCGAAGCAGTGATAATCCTGTACCATAAACTCATATCCATTGGGGGTAAGCACCATCATCTCATAATGCACCCCTTTAAAGATGGAGGAGGTAACCCGTCCGGTCAGCATCGCCGCTTCGGAAGGTTCGAAAATATAAATATCTTCAGGACGAACCACCACGTCCACAGGTGCCTGAAGACCGAAACCTTCATCCACACAATCGAACTCTCGGCCGGCAAAGCTAACCAGTTTGTCTTTCAGCATCACCCCGTTCAAGATGTTGCTCTCGCCGATAAAGTCGGCTACAAAGGAGTTGATGGGTTCGTTATAGATATCAATCGGAGTGCCAACCTGCTGAATCTTTCCTTCGCTCATCACCACAATAGTGTCGCTCAAGGTTAATGCTTCTTCTTGATCGTGCGTGACATAGACAAAGGAGATGCCAAGAGATTTATGCATCTCCTTTAGTTCCATCTGCATATCTTTACGCATTTTCAGATCAAGAGCTGCTAAAGGTTCGTCCAAAAGAAGCACCTTCGGCTCGTTTACGATGGCACGGGCAATGGCTACACGCTGCTGCTGACCACCGGAAAGAGAGTCTACATCTCGATCTTCATAATCGGTCATACCCACCATGCGCAAAGCCTGCTTCACCTTCTTTTCAATCACAGCGTCTGCCTGCTTTTTCAATTTCAGACCAAAAGCGATATTATTATATACGTTCAAATGAGGGAAGAGGGCATACTTCTGGAAGACCGTATTCACCGGTCGTTTATGAGGAGGGGTCTGTGTAATATCTTTCCCGGCAATCATAATCTCTCCTTTAGAAGCTGTTTGAAATCCGGCAATCAGACGCAATAGCGTTGTCTTGCCACAGCCCGATGGACCTAAAATAGTAACGAACTCGCCCTTACGGACAAATAAATTAACATCATCCAACACTGCCTTGTCGCCAAAATACTTCGACACATGCTCTACGCTGATAATGCAGTCAGACTTTTGTATATACTCGTTTCCCAATCCTATCTTATAATTAAAACATTCAACATACTTGCTATAAGAACTATTTCTCTTTTATTCGAAATTGCGCATCTCATCCACGATATATTCGGGACGGGCTTTTATTTCATCAAAAAGGATGCCGATGTATTGTCCCAACACGCCAACCGTCAAAAGCTGTACACCACCAAAGAAGACAACAGCCGTCATAATGGATGTCCAGCCAATCTCAGCCTTGCTGAAACCGTATATTTTTCCTAATGTAAACCAAACAGCCAAAACGACGCCCACCAACACAGCCAGAAAGCCCATACTCATAGCCAGTTTCAACGGCTTTTTAGAGAAGTAAAGCATGGCGTTAGAGGCAAACTTAAACATTTTGCTGAGTGGATATTTTGTCTCTCCGGCAATGCGTGCTTCGCGTTCATAGTAAAAAGGCACTTGTTTGAAACCTATCCAGCTGATCAACCCGCGGATGTACTTACCCCGTTCCTTAAAACGGTCGAACTGATCCATCACCTTGCGGTCTATCAGGCGGAAGTCTCCGGTATCGAGCGGAAAGTGCACTTCGCTCATACGGTTCATCGCGCGATAAAACAACTTGGCGGTAAACAGCTTAAAAAAGCCCTCCCCCTCACGCGACTTGCGTACGCAGTAGACCACATTAGCCTCCTCCTTCGCCTGTACGGCAAGGATGCCAGCAATCAGTTCCGGAGGGTCTTGCATATCTGCATCCAATATAATTGCCAGATCGGAAGTACAATAATTAATACCGGCCGTAACAGCCGGCTGATGTCCAAAGTTACGCGAGAAATGAAGTACTTTCACCTCCGGATCAGAATTCGCTATGTCATTCAGCATCCGGCGTGTACCATCACTACTTCCATCATTTATATAGATAATTTCCGTCGGATTAGGCAATGCTTTCAACGCCAGCTTTGTGCGACGGTACGATTCAGTAATGACCGCCTCCTCATTATAACAAGGCACTATAACCGATAGTTTTTTCATCTTTTGCACTCTTTATTTAAACGTATAGAACTTGTTCATAATAAAATTGATTACCGTATAAAAAGCCATAGCAATCAGCTGATTGTAATAAGGATCAATGCTGAGATGAGCATTCAGATAGAGCAGCAACCCCAGTTGCAACAAGTAACAGACCCCAAACACCACGCCAAAACGCACAGCGCTACCCCACCATCCGGCCTGACTCTGAAAAGTCCATTGTTTGTTCCATATAAAACTATTCAGCACACCGGCAATGTAACCGGTTATGTTGGCTATTACATCCGGAAAACCCAGCCCCTTCATCATTACCCAGATGACGGCAGCAGTGATCACGGTGTTACTAACTCCTACTACACCATACTTAATGGCCTGTTTGATTGTCTCCATTCTTATTTAAAATCGTCTGAATCTCCTCCTCTGACAGTTCCTTTACATTTGTTATTGTAAATATCTCCGATAGGAAATTACCATATTGATTACACTCGTTTATTATCATATCCAACACCCTTTTGAAATCTGAACGTATAGGAACCAAGAAAAGCAGTTCCACATACTGTTCCGCAATTGTAAGACGTTCTATTTCGCAATCTGACTGAGGCAAAGAATAGATAAACTCACGTTCTATAACCTTACGTTGGTACTCCTCAAAAGGCTTTCTGCCGACAGAAGTTAGTAAGATATAAAAACGTAGCTTCTCATCACGTCCGCCAAGCCCTGTAGAAATGTAAATTTGCTTTTCGTCAGACAATTCAGATTCTAGCATAATACGACTTTCCATCAAAGCCATGTGCGACCAATCAACGACATCCTCTGAAGGATGCTTTGCGTAATCTTCCAATATCCGATAGGCCTTCACCTTCCGCGAACTACCCAATACAGAAAGTATCAGCTTCTTACTTTCCATATCCAGCTTCTCATCAGACAGATCTTCCTGAAAAGCATCACATTCAGCATCCGTCAACACGCGAGCTTCCTTTTTTATCTTTTCAGAATATTTGAAATACTCCATCTGCAATCCCATAGGTATGCGTTGTTCCAGTATATGGAAATGACCTTCCATTCTACCAAAGGAATCCTGGAATTTCTTAAATACGTCGTCTTTTTCTTTCATAGATCTGTTTTTAAGTTATTTCTCTCACCAAAACATACGATTCAAGAGCAAAGTTACAGCTTTTTCCTGATATATGAACAGATGAAAACAAAAACATCCCGGTTTCCTATGATAACCGACCTCTTACTTATAAAGCATTGCCACCCCTTCAGCACAACGCTCACCGTCGATAGCGGCGGAAACAATGCCTCCGGCATAACCTGCGCCTTCACCGCAAGGGAAGAGACCACGAATGGTAACATGCTGATTTGTTTCGCGATCGCGCAAGATACGAACGGGTGAAGAGGTACGCGTCTCTACCCCGATCATCAAAGCTTCGTTCGTTTGGAAGCCGTGGGATAGCTTACCGAAAGAACGCATCCCTTCACGCAAGCGAGTCGTAATAAATTCCGGCATCCAGAAGTGAAGCGGAGAAGCCAGCAAACCGGGCGTATAAGAAGAGACCGGCAGGTCGAAGGAGTTCTTTTTACTGATAAAGTCGCCCATGCGTTGCGCCGGCGCCGTCTGCTTCATGCCGCCGTTCAGCCAGCAATGTTCCTCCATCTGCTCCTGAAGCTTCATCAGTTTGAGGGGCGAATCGTGACGCTTCACGCTCTCGGCATCCATCAGCAGTGGGAAGTCTTCAGGACGAATCTCCACCACCATACCCGAATTAGCCCACTGTGAGCCACGGCTTGAGGGGGACATCCCATTCACCACCACCTGCTTAGGCGCACTTGCCGCCGGAACGACAAAGCCACCCGGACACATACAGAAGGAATAGACGCCTCGCTCGGCCACCTGTGTAACAAAACTATATTCGGCAGCCGGCAGGTAATCCCCCCTACCCTCCGGACGATGATATTGTATCTGATCGATCAGCGCCTGCGGATGCTCTAAGCGGACACCGATAGCAATGCCTTTGGCCTCTAATTGTATTTGTTGCTGATAAAGGTAATAGTAGACATCACGTGCCGAGTGGCCGGTAGCCAGAATCACAGGACCGCGAAAGCTCTCGCCCGTCTGCGTCTCCACCCCTATTACTTCATCGTTTTGGATGATCAACGCCTCCATACGAGTTTGGAAGTGAACCTCGCCACCGCAACGCTTGATCTGTTCGCGGATGTTCTCTATCACACGGGGCAGCTTGTCCGTTCCGATATGCGGATGAGCATCCACCAAGATGGAAGGACTGGCGCCATGCTGGCAAAACACATTCAATATCTTATCTACCGAACCGCGCTTCTTGCTGCGCGTATAAAGCTTGCCGTCCGAATAGGCACCTGCTCCCCCTTCGCCGAAGCAATAGTTCGACTCCTCGTTTACCCGATGTTCGCGGCTGATCAGGGCAATGTCTTTCTTGCGTTCGTGCACATCCTTTCCACGCTCTAGCACAATCGGGCGATAACCCAATTCTATCAGCCGAAGGGCAGCAAAGAGTCCGCCCGGACCAGCACCAACAATAACAACCGGCTTACCGGACGAAACGTCCGGATACTCCACCGATAGATATTCAGCCTCCATCGGCTCCTCACACACAAAGGCGCGGAGCTTGATGTTTATATAAATCGTACGCTGGCGGGCATCCACCGAACGTTTCAACACACGTACAGCCGTGATGTCGCCCAAGGCAGTTCCGGTCTCGCGAGCGATCACCTCTTTTAACGCCTGTTCGCTAGCCGCCTCTTCGGGCAGGATACGGAGTTGTATTTCTTTTATCATATTTCTTTGTTGTTTTATTCGTTTGTAGTCAGGCTTATCCAAACAGCTGACGGAAGGCGTCTTCTACCTTGCGCACCTGCAGAATCTGTATTTTACAACGGCTGGCGTCGAAGCCTTTCAGGTTATTATTGGGTATCAGGATACGGGTGAAGCCGAGCTTCTCCGCCTCCAAGATGCGTTGTTCGATGCGATTGACGGGGCGGATCTCACCGGAAAGGCCTACTTCGCCCGCCATACAAGTGCCTTGCTCAATACTAATATCAAGGCTGGAAGAGAGGACGGCGCTAAGCACAGCTAGGTCGATGGCCGGATCGTTCACCTTCAGCCCACCGGCAATGTTGAGAAAAACGTCCTTTTGCACCAGTTTGAAGCCGGCGCGCTTCTCTAAAACAGCCAGCAGCATGTTCATTCTACGAAGGTCGAAACCAGTGGAGCTACGCTGAGGCGTACCGTAAACAGCCGTGCTGACCAATCCTTGCGTCTCTATCAGGAACGGGCGGACGCCCTCGATGGCTGCCGCAATGGCGACACCGCTCAGTCCCTCATGGTTCTGCGTAAGGAGCAGTTCGGAAGGGTTGCTCACTTCGCGAAGACCGTTCTGGCGCATCTCGTAGATGCCCAGTTCGGCCGTACTGCCAAAGCGGTTCTTTATGCTACGAAGAATACGATACATATAATGCTGGTCGCCCTCAAACTGAAGCACCGTGTCCACAATATGCTCCAACACCTTCGGACCGGCAATGCTTCCCTCCTTATTAATATGACCGATAAGGAGGACAGGCACCCCGCTCTCCTTAGCATATTTCAGGATCGAAGCACTACACTCCCGCACCTGCGAAATGCTGCCGGGCGAGGATTCTACCAGCTCAGTAAACATGGTTTGAATAGAGTCGATAATCAGCAAGTCGGGCTGCACGTTTTGTGCCTGCGCAAAGATCTGCTCCAAGTTCGTTTCGCAAAGGATGAAACAGGCAGGGTTGTCATGCTCCAAGCGGTCGGCACGAAGTTTCAATTGGCGGCTACTCTCCTCTCCGGAGACGTAAAGAGTCTTTAGTTCCGTCAACCTCAACACGGTTTGCAACACAAGGGTGGACTTACCAATACCCGGCTCACCACCAATCAGCACCAACGAACCACGAACCAGTCCGCCCCCCAGTACACGGTTCAACTCAGCATCCCTTAAGTCGATGCGCGGCTCCTCTTCGGACGTAATATCCCTCAACAGCACCGGCCGCGTTGGCGCACTTTCCATCAGCCCCGGAACGGAGCGTTTAACCGAAGGATCCCTTGCAATCACCTCTTCCACATACGTATTCCATTCGCCGCAGGAGGGACATTTACCCACCCACTTCGGCGAATCCACCCCACAATTGGAGCATATATATACTGTTTTCGTCTTAGCCATTCTTCATCCTATTACTTCATCCTATTACTTTCAGCGGGTAAAGATAGCGAAGAATGGCACATGGGATAGCATGCTGCCCCAATAAATCTCAAAACAGTAACCGAAAGTTATACTACATGATGCCGACGAGTTAGCTCTAACATGCAGTATATTAATGAAAAGGATCGAATATTTTACCTTTTCGCCTATATACTATTATTCTTTTGAGCCTGCTCGTAATTAATTTTGAGCTTGCTCGTTTTCTATTTTGAGCCTGCTCAAAATAGAAAACGAGCAAGCTCAAACGCATAATAAGCGTACTGCTTTGAACTAACTATTCGCATCGAAAGCACTAATCGTTCAGACAAAATGTATTACAAGATTCAAACCATCTGTTTTTAAGCTTAAAACTTAATTTTGGTGTGGTCGTCCTAAAAAAACAGCCCGTAGCTATTGCAGGATAAAAAAGAATTACTACTTTTGCACTCGCTAAAGAAAACTAAAACAAGATGCCTCTTTAGCTCAGTTGGCCAGAGCACGTGATTTGTAATCTCGGGGTCGTAAGTTCGAATCTTACAAGAGGCTCTATTTTTAATTGATCATTATAAAACTGGGCAGTTACCAGAGTGGCCAAATGGGGCTGACTGTAACTCAGCTGTCTTTCGACTTCGGTGGTTCGAATCCATCACTGCCCACGAATTTAAAAAGAACTTTTCGGAAGAAAGGTTCTTTTTTTGTTTCTTTTCATTATTACCACCTGTTTTTTATGTATTCGGCAGAGCATTGGTCCGTACAATTTTGTATTTTTGCACACAAAATGAAAACGATATTCAAACATATACTCCTATATATTGGATTGCTCTGCTCCTCTTTGGCTGTTCAGGCACAAACAGGAAATAAAGCAGAAAACAAAGCAATAGTGCCGGAAGATCATATATCTACCTCCGCTGATACTATAATCAATCAAAGCAAGACCGTATCTATTGACGGATATGTCTTAAATGAGAAACAGCAAAAGCGTTACATCCGACAGTTACGACGAGATTCGATACGCGCAACGAAAAACATCTGGTGGTCTGTTCTAGGCGGACCGTCCTATACGCCCGAAGCATCGTTTGGTGTTGGAGGCGCTGTTTTAGCCAGTTTTAAGATGAATAAGCGAGACACCCTCTTGCAACGCTCCTTTCTGCCAGCTGGGATCAACCTATCCGTTAACGGGACGATCGTAGTAGCCGGTGCGGGTACTTTCTTTTTCAATCAGAACAAGTTTCGCATCTATGCCAGCTACGGATACCGAAACGAACCAACCCATTACTACGGCAAAGGATACGAAACCATCGAACAGACTGTTCGCAGCGACAGTACGACCCAATTTCATAAAAGCTATTTCCAACTCTACCCCCGCTTTGTGTGGGAGGTAAGGCCACACTTATACGTAGGGACGCTGTTCGACATCAACTATTCGAAGATGACGGAAATCAACCCCGTAATGGCTGAGGATCCCTATTTTCAGCAATTCAAACAGAAGTATCTGAATGTTGGCATCGGCGGCCTGATTCAATATGACACACGCGACGATGTGGCCACACCCTCCAAAGGCCTTTTGCTGAGTGCAAACTTCAAAGCTTTTGGTAAATATCTGGGAGGAGACTACAACTACGAAGTGATCGAATTGGAATATCGTCAGTTTCAACCCGTCTTCCGTCCACGAAGCACGTTGGCATGGATCGTACGAAGCCAGATCAGTCTGGGGGATGTGCCCTTTACCGAGCTGCCCTCCTTTGGTTCGCCCTTCGACCTGAGGGGATATTATTGGGGCAAGTATCGCGACAAATCAATGGCGTACGGCATTGTGGAATATCGGCACATGTTTGGCTCACCAGCCAAATATAAAAGTGGAAACTTCTGGGCAAAATGTGGCTTTGCGGCTTGGGGCGGTACCGGAACAATCGGCAACACACCCTTCGACTGGAATAAATGGAAGTTAAACTTCGGTGTTGGCCTCCGTGTTCAGATGCAGCCAGGCAAGAATTTCCGCCTCGACATAGGTAAAGGCATTGGAGAAGAAGGAATGCAAATCTATATGAACATGACCGAAGCCTTTTAATAAAAAACAAATAGCGAACTAAAAACATGACTGTAAAGAAAAACATACATATCAGCTACCCTGCGTCCGAGAAGGTCTATGTGCCCGGAGAAATAAACAAAATAAAGGTCGGCATGCGCAAAATAAAGTTGCAAGACACTCAGACGACAGACAATGAAGGCATACAGGGCATGAAGAAAAATAATCCCGTGATTGTTTACGACACGAGTGGTCCCTATTCAGACACCCGGCAAACACTCGACTCCACACTGGGCATTCCCCGTATCCGCGAAGAATGGTATGCCCGCCGAAAGGATCTGATACGGGAAGAAAGGTTGAGTTCGACAGCAACCTATTTCCCCTGCCCATACCTCCCCCTTCGGGCCAAAGAAGGAAAGAACATCACCCAGATGTATTACGCCAAGCGCCGTATCATAACACCGGAGATGGAATATGTAGCCATCCGCGAAAACCAGCAGATTGAAGCGCTCTGCCTCAAATCCTATATCACCCCGGAATTCGTCCGTAAGGAAGTTGCTGCCGGGCGTGCCGTCATCCCTGCCAACATCAACCATCCGGAGGCTGAGCCGATGATTATCGGCAAGAAGTTTTTGGTCAAGATAAATACCCATATCGGCCACTCCCCTCTGAACTCCAGCATCGACGAAGAAGTAGAAAAGGCCATCTGCAGCATCCGGTTTGGTAGCGACCTGCTGATGGACCTCTCCACCGGTAAGGGTCTGTATAACACGCGCGAGTGGCTGATACGCAACAGCCCTGTACCTATGGGCACGGTGCCGCTGCTTGAGGCGCTGAGTAATGTAAACGGAAAGGTAGAATTACTTACTTGGAAGGTTTATAAAGACACACTTATTGAGCAGGCGGAGCAAGGGGTAGACCTAGTTACCATCCACGCCGCCATGCTACGCAAGCACATCGACCTGGCCGGAACGCGGCTAACCGGCATTGCTTCGTGTAGTGGCGCCATCCTAAACAAATGGATGCGGATACACAACGAAGAGAACTTCCTATACACTCACTTCGAGGAGATATGTGCGATACTAAAGAGGTACGACATTGTCCTTTCCATCGGTAGCGGCCTGAGTTCCGGCTCTATCTATGATGCAAACGATTCGTCCCAGTTTGCCGAGTTATATACGATGGGGGAACTGACGCGGACGGCTTGGAGCCACTACGTGCAGGTCATTACCGAAGGACCGGGACATACACCCATGAATAAGGTAAAGGAAAACGCAACGGAGCAGCAGTATGCCTGCCACGGGGCGCCCCATTACACGCAAGGACCTATTACTACAGATATTGCCCCCGGTTACGACCACATCACGTCGGCTATTGGTGCTGCGCAGATTGCTTGGTATGGCACTTCGCTGCTCGGTTGCGTCACGCCGCGCGAGCACATTGGCTTGCCGGACAAGGAGGATATTCGCGCCGCTGTAGTTGCTTATAAAATTGCGGCTCATGCTGCCGACCTGGCCAAAGGACATCCGGGAGCACAAGTACGAGACAACGCCATAAGCAAAGCGCGCATTGAATTTCGCTGGAAAGATCAGTTCCACCTTTCAATAGACCCTGAACGCGCCATCGCCTACTACAAGGACAGCGCCATTATTGGCAAGGACTATTGCAGCATGTGCGGCTCTGATTTCTGTGCTTCAAAGATGAACAAGGAACAAAAGAACGAATGACAAAGAATCTGAAACAAGGTCTGATTATAGGGCTTCTGGTGCCGGTTGCTCTGATTGCCCTTCTGCTGGCAGGGCGCAATCAGATTATTCGTCCCTTAGCTAGCCACAAGTTGGAAGCTATCGGACGGCAAAATCACCTGCGCATCCACTATGCCGGCATTCGGATGGAGGGGATCAGCGGCATCCGAATAGAAGGCCTCTCGGTGATTCCCGAAGGGGCCGATACGTTCCTGACAGCCGCAGCTTTCGAAATCAAACTTAACCTGCTTCCTCTGCTACTGCTTAGGGCTGATGTACAATATCTGACGGCAGACGACCTTTCCATCCGCTTTATAAAGGACGGCAACACCTCCAATTTCGACTTCCTCTACCGCACACACAAAGCTGCGCCCGTTAACCCGAAAGACGAACAACAAAACTACGCCACCAAAGCCGGACAGACCTTCGGCCTCCTTTTCAAACTATTACCCGACAATGCAACCATGCACAACCTGAGCCTCTCCTACGAAAACAGAGACAACGATCTGTGCATAGAGATTCCCGATTTTCGGATCATTGACAGCCGTTTCCGTACTGAAATAAGCAGTACTGAGAACGGGCAGCAAAGCAAATGGATCTGCGAAGGAGCCTTGCAAGACAACAAACAACAAATGGAGTTCAGCCTCTTTGCCCGCGAGAACACTCGGATAACCCTACCCTTCTTAGCCTACCGTTGGGGGGCAACCATACAGTTCGACACCCTTGCCTTCCAACTGTCCGTACCTAAAGGAACTGCGCAACTGCAACAGGTAGAAGGTAAAGCACTTGTTAGCGGCCTAACACTCCATCACCAGCGAATCTCACCGGACACTGTGTTGCTGGACAGCGGGACATTCAACTACAAGCTAAACATCGGCACCAATTACCTAGAGATGGACAGCGCGACCGAAGTCCGCTTCAACAAGCTCTCCTTTCATCCGTATGCAAAAGCCGAAAAGACAGACGAATGGCACCTGACGGCCGCCATGGACAAACGCGACTTTCCTGCCAACGACCTCTTTGCCTCCCTGCCTTCCGGATTGTTTTCTAACCTAGAGGGTTTACAGGCAGCCGGCACACTGACTTACCACTTCCTGCTGGATATAGATTTCAAGCAATTGGACAGTCTGACGTTCGAATCGACCATACAGTCGAAAGGCTTTCACATACTAAAATACGGAAACACAGACCTACGGCGCATGAATGAGCCCTTCATCTATACAGCCTATGAGCAGGGCGAACCTGTCCGCACCTTTGAAGTCGGCGAGGCAAATCCATCCTATCGCAACTTTGCAGCCGTTTCACCTTATCTTCCGCTGGCCATTATGCAAAGCGAAGATGCAGGCTTTTTCAACCATGCGGGCTTCATTCCAAGCGCCATTCGCGAATCGCTCATACAAAATCTGAAGGAACATCGCTTTGCCCGCGGCGGCAGCACGTTGAGCATGCAACTGGTGAAGAATATATTCCTGAGCCGCAACAAGACGATTGCCCGTAAGGTGGAGGAGATACTGATTGTCTGGCTGATCGAAAGCAACCGACTGACCAGCAAGGAACGAATGTTCGAAGTCTATTTGAACATTGTGGAATGGGGGCCGCTAATCTATGGTGCTGCCGAGGCCTCACGGTTCTATTTTGCCAAGGAGCCGTCCGCCCTCACACTGGGCGAATGTATCTTCTTAGCCAGCATCATACCCAAGCCGAAGCATGTACGCAGCTGCTTTGACGGCACGCAGTTGAAGTCTTATTACAATAACTTCTATCATGTCATCCTGACGCGGTTGATTGATCGGGGATTGATTACTTCGGAAGAGGCTGTCGGCGTTACGCCTGCACTGCAATTCTCGGCCACAGCACAGTCCTTCCTCTTCAAAGAAGCTGCTCCAGAGGATAAGCCGGTGGATGAAGCGGAACAATCAGTAGAATCGTTAATGCCGATCGAATGAAAACTTCAAAGGGGGTACGGGGCTCTGATAGTCTATCTTTAGAGCCGGTATTTTGGGATAGATAAGATCCAAGTAACGTAAGTCGAGCGAGCCGGGCACTACTTCTATCCGTACGCGGGCTACGCCTTTTTCTACAAAGTCAAGCAATTCGGCTGCTCCGCGTGATACGTCAACGATACGTGTCCTTTTGCGGGGACCGCGATCAGTCACACACACAATCACACTTTTCATATTTGCCAGATTCGTCACACGAAGGAAGGTACCGAAAGGATGCGTACGATGGGCGGCAACCAGTTCGTCGCGATCATGCACGCGCCCACTTGATGAGGCTTTGCCGTGGAAGCGGTGATGATAATAAGAAGCAAGCCCTTCCTCATACGCCCATACCCCCGTTATGCTTTGACAAGCAAGAAACCACAGGATAATATGAGATAAGCGGAAGGGCATACCTTAGTCTTTATTGAAGTGTTGCTCCGTTATATTCACCAGTTAATGTGTGCAAGAATGCTACAATCTTTGCTGTTTGAGCATCATCCATGCGGCGACCAATCTGGAACTGGTGCATCACCTGAATAGCGTCTTCTACCGTTTTAATCGTACCATCGTGCATGTACGGAGGTGTCAGCATTACGTTACGCAAAGTAGGTGTTTTAAACCGATAGCGGTCTGACTCTTTCTTTGTTACTGAGAAGCGTCCATTATCTCCATCCGTTAAGCCTGTGCCACGATAATCGAAGTAATTGCCCTTGATTCCCATGTACTCGAACGACTGTCCGCCTAGGTTAACACCTACGTGGCAGGTAGCACACTTGTTGTCCTTGAACAATTGATAACCTTCTAGTTCGTCTGCTGTCAGGGCACTCTTGTCGCCCATCAGGTATTTATCGAAACGGCTCGGGGTCAACAATGTCTTTTCAAACTCAGCAATGGCTTCCGTAATGTTCGATTGCGTGAAACCTTCGGGATAGACAGCCATAAACTTCGCACTGAACTCCTTGTCGGCTGCCAATGCTGAGCAGATGTTGTCAAAGGAAGTATGCCCCATCTCTATCGGATTCAATGGAGGGCCGGCGGCCTGTTCCTTCAAGTCTGCTGCACGTCCGTCCCAGAACTGTACGAAGTTGAGTGCTGCGTTATATACAGTCGGTGCATTCACTCCACCAAATTGCCCTTTTATGCCTTCGGAATACTGCTTGCGGTCTACACCACCGGTATTCAGCCCGTGGCAAGTAGCACACGACACAGTGCTGTCTGCAGACAAGCGGGTGTCATGGAAAAGGGCAAAGCCCAATGCCACCTTGGCCGAGTCGGTTGGCAGGGAAGCCATCAGCGGTTGTACCGGCTCGTTGGCAAACTCCTCGGCTACCGTAGCCGTTACGAACTTACTCTTACGGACATTTTTAGCCCATTCGATAATGACAGCTTTCTCATCACTGTCCAGATTGGTGCCCCAATGGTTAGGCATGGCGTAATACTTAACGGGGGGCATTGAGCCGCTTAGCGCACTGTTTTCAATCTTTGCCAAGTCAACTTCGGAGACTGCCTGTCCGCTCTCTAGCGCTTCGACTGCTGCGGTCAGATCCAGATAGTGCGTTCCTTCTACCATGTCAGCCTTCACAACCGGACCAATCAGCGGAAGTTTACCATAGAAAGGTACGGGGGCGTCTGTTGCGTGGCAAGCCAGACATCCGTTTTCCCGTAGGATGGATGCTACTTGTTTCGCTTCATCACCGGCATACTGCTTGTACTCAGAAGTACAACTGGGTAAGGCAAATGCCAGAGTTATTAGCCCAATTGGCAATGCCTTCATTTTACAATGAATCGTTTTACACATAAGCTATTTTGTTTTTGATTTGTTACCTGCAAAAATAGAGCTTTTAATTTAATTATTGATTACATACCTTATAAATTATGCGCCTCCACTTATATTATCACGACAAAGAACCTACTTTCCGTTAAAAATAATCCGACCGGGCGACCGGAAGAAGCTATTTTTTATTTAGCTTTGCAGTCATATATAGTAATTTAAAAGAAGAAAGCGAAGTATGAAGAACAAGACATTATGGATTACGCTTGCTGTCATTGTCGTTCTGTTCCTGGCCGGGTTCTCCTGGGTGAAGGGCTCTTACAACACAATGGTGACGCAGGATGAAGGAGTTAAGACGGCTTGGAGCCAGGTGGAAAACCAATATCAGCGCCGCGTGGATTTGATTCCAAACTTAGTAAACACCGTGAAAGGATACGCCTCGCACGAGCGCGAAACACTGGAAGGTGTAGTCTCCGCCCGCGCAAAAGCTACACAAACCAGCATCGACCCAACGAAGTTGGACGAGGCTTCAATGCAGAAGTTTCAATCCGCACAAGGGGAATTGGGAAGTGCCCTCTCGCGCCTAATGCTCGTCATCGAGCGTTATCCAGACCTGAAAGCAAACCAGAACTTCATGGAGCTGCAAGCCCAGCTGGAAGGTACCGAAAATCGCATCTCCGTGGAGCGTAAACGCTTTAACGAAGTTGCCCAAAGTTATAATACATACATCCGGACGTTCCCGAACAACATCCTCTCCGGCATGTTCAACTTCTCGCCGAAACCCTATTTTGCTGCCGAGAGCGGAGCCGAAAAGGCGCCGGTTGTGGAGTTTTAGCCCCCTCACCCTACGCATGAACAAACCGAATCATAAAAGAACAACAAGCCTGCTGCTGGTAGGTTTGCTTCTGTTGGCACTGCTCCCGCTCAAGGGATGGGCGGCTACGGACTATACCGTACAGTCCATACCCAACATGCGCCTGACTGACCGCCTGAACCACGTCAGCAACCCGGACGGGATCATCAATGCCTCCGACGTGGCTCAGATCAACCAACTGCTACAAGTTGTGGAGGACAGTCTCGGCATCGAAGTGGCGGTAGTTGCGGTGGAAAGCATTGGCGAGGACGATGCCCGTATGTTTGCTACCGATCTCTTCAAGGAATGGGGTCTGGGCAAAAAGGGAAAGGATAATGGCTTGCTGATTCAGTTGGTGACCGAGCCGGTGCAACGCTCCGTAGTGTTCGAGACCGGTTATGGGCTGGAGGGCACCTTGCCCGATGCCATCTGCTACCGCCTGCAACAACGATACATGATGGCAGACTTGAAGGCGGGCGATTACAGCGCCGGCATGCTCAAAGGAGTGGCGGCGGTCAAGGAATATCTGATGGCAAGCGACTATGAGCGCTCCGCAATGGTACGCCCCGCCGGGAGCCCGGATATGGATACAAACGTGATGATTCTGTTCCTAATCCTTCCGGTATTCATCTTTTTCATGCTCATCACATGGGTGGCTTATGCCATCAAGCGCAGACCGCGCACCTGTCCGAAGTGTGGACAAAAAACGTTGGTCTACGTCAAGCGCAACACCCTTCGCTCTGCAACTTATCATGCCGACGGACTGGCCGAATCGGTCTATCGCTGTAAAAACTGCGGACATACGGAGACAAAGCAATACACCGTAGACCGCCTGCAACGCTCCGTTCCGCCCGTTATCATTGGTGGCGGCGGAGGTGGCCTGTTTGGCGGTGGTGGTGGCGGCGGTGGTTTTAGCGGCGGCTCATGGGGGGGTGGCGGTTCCGGTGGTGGCGGCTCTATCAGTCGCTTCTAGCAAGGGCTAAAACCAAGGTCGGCAGCACGCAGAAAAAAGCCCGGCAGCAAAATCAAAAAAGCTCGGCAGCAAAATCGAAAAAGGTCGGCAGCAAAAAAAAATGGCTCGTCAGCGAAAAAATATAGCTGCCGAGCCATTTTTTTTCGCTAACGAGCCATTAAAATATCGCTCACTTACTACTTACTGCTAAGCAGGTAATATTCCGAAAGAATGTCGCGTACCTTCTCTGGCGTCATGCGGCCATAGACTTTGTGACCGATGGTGACGACCGGAGCCAGACCGCAAGCACCTACGCAGCGCAGGCAGTCGAGCGAGAAAAGGCCATCCGGTGTCGTCTCGCCCACCTTTATCTCAAGCTGGCGCTGAAACTCGTCCATGATCTTCTCCGCACCCCGCACATAACAGGCCGTGCCAAGGCAGACCGAAATGGGATATTTCCCCTTGGGCGTCATGGTGAAGTAGGAATAAAAGGTAACGACTCCATAAACGCGAGAGACCGGCACATGCAGTTCGGAAGCAATGAGCTCCTGCACTTCGCGCGGCAGATAGCCAAACAGCCCTTGGGCGGCATGTAGGATGTTGATTAACTCGCCGGCATCATTATCGTGTTCGGCGCAGACCGCTTTGAGGGCGGTTATCATTGACTGAGGCAAATGTATTTGGTCCATAACTATTCATCTTTATCGGTTGGTATGTACAGCCCCACGATCTCCTTGCGGTCGATGTAATGGGTATGCAGCAATTCATGTGCCAGCGGCCCGCACGGCTCGCCCAGATAATCGGCGTAAAGTTGCTGTATATAAGGATTCTCGTGACTCTTGCGAAGCGGCTTGGCGGCGTCCTCACGATAAAGGGCGGCAGCGCGACGGCGCAATACGTCCATATTACCCCGGTGGAACGGTTGTCCCCCACCCCCAATACAGCCACCGGGACAAGCCATTACCTCGATCACGTGGTAAGGAGAAGTACCCTTTTCTACGGCCTCAATCAGCTTACGAGCATTGCCCAAACCGTGCGCAATGCCGATCTTCACCGGCACACCGTCAAAGTCTATCGTAGCGCTACGCACCCCATCCAGTCCGCGAAGGGTTTCAAATTCCACCTTATCGAGCGGTTTCTTTGTATAGAGTTCGTACGCCGTACGGCAGGCAGCTTCAATCACGCCTCCCGTAGTGCCAAAGATTACGCCGGCACCGGTCGATTCGCCCAGCGGACGATCGAAGTCGCTATCTGGAAGCTCCTTAAAGTTGATATTGGCGTAACGGATCAGACGTGCCAGTTCGCGGGTATAGATGGAATAGTCCACATCCGGATTACCATCCGTAGCAAACTCCGGACGACTGGCTTCATATTTCTTAGCCAAGCAGGGCATGATGGAGACCACCACCAACCGGGTGCGGTCTACGCCCAGCTTCTTGGCAAAATAGCTTTTGGCAATCGCGCCAAACATCTGCTGCGGGCTCTTGGCCGTAGAGAGGTGTTCGCGCAATTCAGGGAAGTGTTGCTCCACAAAGCTGACCCATCCGGGGCAGCAGCTGGTCATCATGGGTATCTTCACCTCTTTGTCACCGGCAAGGTAATGGGTCAAGCGTTCGAGCAGTTCGGTGCCCTCCTCCATAATCGTCAGGTCGGCGGCAAAGTCGGTATCGAACACGTAGTCGAAACCCAACTCACGTAGGGCGGTCACCATCTTACCCGTCACCAATGTACCGGGTTCGAAGCCGAAGTCCTTACCGAGGGCGGTACGTACGGCCGGAGCTGTCTGGGCAATCACGATCTTGTCAGGATCGGCCAGGGCGTCGAGCACCGGTTGCTGCGTGTTGCGTCCGCTTAGGGCATTGACCGGGCAGATGGATACGCACTGCCCGCAATAGGAACACGTGCTGCCGGCAATGTCGCGCTCGAAGGCGGTGGACACAGCTGCCGTAAATCCGCGATTGACCGCCGTCAAGGCGCCCACGGTCTGAATGGTGTTACACATCGTTTCGCACCGGCGGCACATGATGCACTTATTCATGTTTCGCACGATGGATGGCGAGCGGTCTATCTCGAAATGGGACTGTACGCCTTGGTAACGCACTTCGCGAATGCCGAGGTCGTGAGCGATGGTTTGCAGTTCGCAGTAACCATTCTTGCTACAGGTAAGGCATTCGAAGGGATGATTCGAAAGGATCAGCTCCATCACCGTACGGCGCGCATTCATCACGCGGGGCGTGTGGGTGCGGACAACCATTCCTTCGGTACATTCCGTTTTACAAGAGGGCGCTAGGTTGCGGCGCCCCTCCACCTCCACCACGCAGATACGACAGGCGCCGGGGTTGTTTTCGTAATTGAGATCCTCCAACTTCATGTAGCAGAGCGTTGGGATGCGGATGCCTACGCTCTTGGCGGCTTCCAGAATCGTGGTTCCTTTGGAGACCTCGACCAGTTTTCTATCTATTATAAGATGTATTGTTTCCATAGTACTTGATTAATGAACATAGATGGCGTTAAACTTACACTTGTCCAGACAGGTGCCACAACGGATACAGATCAGCGGATCAATAACATGCGGCACTTTGCGCTCGCCCGTAATAGCATGTACCGGGCAGACGCGGGCACAGAGCGTACAACCGGTGCACTTCTCCGGATTGACGAAGTATTGCGTCAGATCCCGGCATTGATGAGCCGGACAGCGCTGCTCGTTGACGTGAGCCAAGTATTCATCATAGAAGTTATCCAACGTAGAAAGTACCGGGTTAGGCGATGTCTGACCCAGCCCGCAAAGAGCGGTATCCTTTATCACAACAGCCAAATTGCGCAAGGCAGCCAAATCGGCCAGCGTGCCATTGCCGGAGGTAATCTTTTGCAGCATCTCGTGCAGGCGCTTATTGCCGATGCGGCAGGGTGCGCACTTGCCGCACGACTCCTCGACGGTGAAGTCCAGATAGAACTTCGCCATGGCCACCATGCAGTCGTCCTCGTCCATCACAATCATGCCACCGGAGCCCATCATGGAGCCGGCAGCAATCAGGTTGTCATAATCAATCGGCAGATCTAGATGCTTTTCCGTCAGGCAGCCACCGGAAGGACCTCCCGTCTGGACAGCCTTAAACTTCTTGCCATCTTTGATACCCCCACCGATGCCGAAGATCACTTCGCGCAGCGTAGTGCCCATCGGCACCTCAATCAGCCCCACATTATTCACCTTCCCGGCTAGGGCAAACACTTTCGTGCCTTTGCTCTTAGCCGTTCCAATGCTACTAAACCAAGCAGCGCCTTTGAGCAGGATAACAGGAACGTTTGCATACGTCTCCACATTGTTTACGTTCGTAGGGCAACCCTTGTAACCGGATTCGCTGGGAAAGGGGGGCTTTACGGTGGCCTCGCCACGTAGCCCCTCCATGCTATGGATCAAAGCCGTCTCTTCACCGCAGACAAAAGCCCCGGCTCCGTAACGGATCGTTATGTCGAAAGAAAAGTCTGTACCAAAGATATGTTCGCCTAACAAACCGTATTCGGTCGCTTGGGCAATGGCAATCTTCAAACGCTCCACCGCCAGCGGATATTCCGCCCGGATATAGACCAGTCCTTTACTGGCGCCGGTGCAGTAACCGTTGATGGCCATGGCCTCCACAATGGAATGCGGGTCGCCCTCCAAAATAGAGCGGTCCATAAAGGCACCGGGGTCACCTTCGTCCGCATTGCAGACGACATACTTCTGTGGTGCTTGCACCTTGCGGGTGATCTGCCACTTCAGTCCGGTTGGGAAACCGCCCCCACCCCGTCCGCGCAGACCACTGTCCATGATCTCTTTGATCACCTCCTCCGGCGTCATTTCGGTCAACGCACGACCGAGGGCAACATAACCATCACGGGCGATATATTCATCAATATTCTCCGGATTGATAAAGCCACAATTACGGAGAGCGATGCGGAGTTGCTTCTTGTAGAAGTCGATATGCTTGGAGTCGAGTATCTGCTGATTTGTTTCGGGGTTGACGTAGAGCAAAGACTCCACCTTGCGCCCCTTAACCAGATGTTCGCTCACGATGGCTTCTGCATCGGAAGGCTTCACTTGTACATAAAACGTGTTGTCGGGAATCATCTTGACAACCGGCCCCTTCTCGCAAAAGCCAAAACAACCGGTGCGTACCACCTGCACGCTTTCCGCTAAACCATGCGCAGCGACTGAGGCTCTGAGTTCTTCAATGATTTGTTCGCTTTGCGAGGCGCGGCAACCTGTGCCGCCACACACCAAAATATAATTTGTATATTGTGCCATTCGCTTATATTATATAGGTAGAATCGTTTGTTATTCAGGTTTAACAGCCGTGTAGGTGACAGGCAGCAAATCGTCCGGCAAGATGCCTTGCCGCAGGTATTGACTAATTATTTCGTCTATTTTCGCACGGTCAACATGGCCGAAGATAAGGGGATCTTTGCCAGGCACCGTCACCTCAATTGTCGGTTCGGCATAGCAGTAGCCCATGCAGCCGGTTTGAGTTACCAACGCATCTATCTGCTCTTTAGCCAGCGCCTCGATGCAATAACTCATCACCTCCTTTGCGCCGGCGGCAATGCCGCATGTAGCCATTGAAACTCTAATTTGCACCAATTGCTCGGGGTGATTGCTTTTCTCACGCAGGTCAAGTGAGGTACGTAAACTCTCGCGCATCTTCTTCAGATCATCTAATGTTTTTACTTTTGTCATGGTATGTGTCTTTAAAGTAACAGGTATAAGGTATATTTCCCACAAAGGGTGGTCGCAAACATAGCGATTAATCTTTGAAAAGCAAGTCACAGAAAAGATAAAAAAGAAGAAGAGGCGGATTATTTTCCTCTGACCACCTCCAAAATAAGAAGGAAACCGATAAAGCGGTAATATGGAATAGGCCTTAATGCGACTTGAACGTTAGCTTTCTATTCATTATAAAGTTGACGGCACCATATACGAATAAGCCGAGGAACTGAGCCAAATAGGCATTCATGCTGAACCATTCCACCATGACAAGCAACGCAGCGAACTGCGCCCCGTAAGCACAGCCGAAGGCTATCAGAAATAACGGTATCTCCGTCTTTAAAAACCCCTTCCGACTCGTAAATACCCAGTATTTACTCCAGAAGAAGTTATTAATCAATGCTGCTATATATCCGGCAATGTTCGACCAAAGATAGTTGACCCCCAACTCTCCCATCATTACCCAAATAACCAGAGCCGTAATCAGCGCATTTAATGTACCTACCAAAGCAAAACGAAGTATACGTACAGATTCTTTCATGTTTTATCAGTTTATCCTACGCAAACGTACATAAAATCATTCGGATTCTGCATACGTTGAATAAAAAGAGCCGTATTATATTTATCTTTGCGCACAAATCAGAAACGTATGCAGGCATCTATTCTTGTCATTGAAGACGACCGCCGGATGGCAGAGCTTATTCGCCGCGGACTGGAAGAAAACAAATACACAGTCACCCTCTCATCAGATGGGGAAGAAGGGCTGTCGGTAGCGTTTAATCACGCCTTCGACCTTGTGATAACCGACATCTTACTGCCATCACTCAATGGTCTGGAAATATGTAAAAGGTTAAAGCAAAAGGATGAACGTTACCCCATCATCATGCTTACCGCCCTTGGTACAACCAATGATAAGGTAGATGGCTTCGACGCAGGGGCGGACGACTATATGGTAAAGCCTTTCGAAATGCGCGAACTAACGGCTCGCGTCCATGCACTACTCAAGCGAAGCGCCATCCATCCGTCGGATAACCTCTTACGATTTGCCGATCTGGAGCTAAATATGCAAACAAAGATAGTAAAACGAGGCGACACGGAGCTGAACCTAACACCTAAAGAGTTCAGTCTGCTAGCCTATATGATGGCAAACAGCGGACGTGTGCTCTCCAAAAGCGAAATTGCAGAAAAAGTATGGGACACAAAGTTCGATACTGGCACCAACTTCATCGAAGTGTACATTAGTTACCTAAGAAGAAAGGTAGATAAAGGATTCGATCGCAAACTGATCCATACCAAATCCGGTATGGGCTTCATACTGAAAGAGGAACATGAAAATTAAAACACGGCTATCCCTCCTCTTCTCGTTCATCTTCGGAATAATTCTGTTCGTTTTCATTGTCGGGGTGTATCAGTTTTACAGCCGGAAATGTCATAACGACTACTTCGAACGCCTGCATCTGCGCGCCGCCATCAAAGTGGACTTGATTGACGGGGAGACGATTGATCCCGAAATATTCCATCTTCTATACGAAAATTCCCCCAAAGACTATGAACCGCAAGTAGCTATTTACGATGAGAAAGGAGTACTCATCTATCACGACAAAAGCGCACTCCCGGAGAAGGAGAAGCAAAAAGTGATCGAACAAGTCTGCCGCACAGGGCAATGTAAAGCTTGGTATGGCGACAAACAAACATACGGCTTTCTGATAGAAGGCAGCAAAGGAGACTATATCGTAACAGCAACCAGTTACGACACGCATGGGTTTGCGCAATTGCACGAACTGCGTATGGTGCTTGGAATAGCTTACCTAATCGTTCTGTTATGTATTATCCTTACACTACGCCTTTTTATAGACCAAGCCTTCCGTCCCGTTTCACGCATGATGGTGAAGGTTAAAGCCATCACTACCTCCCATCGACTCAACATCCGCTTAGATGAAGGAAACAGAAAGGATGAACTGGCAGAGCTGGCCGTCACTTTCAATCGTCTGCTGGCAGAACTAGAGAGCTCTTTCGATGCACAAAA
>JAVVRI010000006.1:0-35605 GCA_036654795.1 Tannerellaceae bacterium | reverse complement strand
AGAGGCAAATATAGCACATTATTTTGTCATTGTCCAAATTTTGTATGCCAAGCATATGCTGATGATTGTATTTATCTAATATCTTTGCTACTCTAATCATTAAACAAGAATATAAAACAGATTACAAGATGGCTGAGAAGAAGAAGAAAATACCTTACACCTTCAAACCGGAGGACATGACATTGGAGGAATGGCAATGCGCCCTACGCCGACAATTTGCGGAAACACATGAATTCAACATTCGCCGATTAGATGTGAGAGGCGTTTTCGGTGATTACCTAGTGAAAAACCCACGGACAAACAACGAATACAAAATAGCCTTCCGGGGCATTGACAGCGACTGGAACTACTGTTCCTGTCAAGATTTCAAAACTAACCAGCTAGGTACCTGCAAACATATCGAAGCCGTCCGCCTTCATTTAGAAGAAAAGTACGTCCATCGGAATGCTCTAAAAAAGACCTACATCCCGTCCTATACCTCCGTCTACCTCTCCTATCGGGGGGAACGAACAGTAAAGATTCGTATCGGCGAAGATTTCAAAAATGATTATGAAGCACTAGCGGCCGAATACTTTACACCTGAATTGGAACTTAAGCCTCAATATTTTGTTGCTTTCGAGCAATTCCTACAACGCGCTCGAGATATTAGCCCCGACTTCCGATGCTATGAAGATGCCTTTGCCTTCATACTGAACCGACGGCAGGACGAATACCGGCAAAAACTGCTATCAAAGCATTATCCCAACGGAAAGTTAAATAAAGACCTGCTCCACGCAACACTCTACCCCTACCAGGAGGAAGGCATTTTGTTTGCTGCCAAGGCCGGACGAACACTAATAGCGGACGAAATGGGACTCGGCAAAACCCTCCAAGCAATCGGTACGGCCGAACTGCTTCAAAAGGAGATGCGGATCAGCAGTGTGCTGATCATCTGCCCTACTTCATTAAAATATCAATGGGAAGCGGAGATAAAACGCTTTACAGACAACAACGTAAAGGTTATTGAAGGGTCAGCCATAAAACGCAGAGAACAATATACAGGCAGTGAGTTCTATAAAATAGTATCTTATAACAGCGCTGCAAACGACATCAGCCAACTCGTCCAGTTTGGTTTCGACATGGTGATACTGGACGAAGCGCAACGCATTAAAAACTGGAAGACCCAAATAGCGCAAGCCGTAAAAAAACTAATGCCTGACTACACAGTTGTACTGACCGGTACACCGCTAGAAAACAAACTAGAAGAACTTTACTCCATCGTACAATATATAGACCCCTACCGTCTTGGTCCGTACTATAAGTTCCTCAACCAATATCAGATAACGACCGATAATGGGCAAGTCATCGGCTATAAAGACCTGCATGCCGTCAGCAACAAACTAGACGGGCTGCTGATCCGCCGCCGCAAGCGGGATGTACAGATCCAGCTTCCCGGTCGTATGGATAAAATTCTGTACGTTCCCCTCACCACCGAACAAGCCGATATTCACGAAGAGCATAAACAGACCGTTGCCCGCCTCGTACTCAAATGGCGGCACAACCGTTTCCTGAGTGAGAACGATCGCAAACGCCTGCTCCTCTCTCTTACCCAAATGCGTATGGTGAGTGATAGTACATACATACAGGATCAGAAGACGCGCTTCGACACGAAGATCGGAGAGCTGATGAACATCCTGCACGAAGTATTTGAAAACGGTGACGAGAAAGTCGTTATCTTCAGCCAATGGGAACGCATGACTCGTCTGGTCGCTTACGAACTGGAAAAGGAGGGCGTTGGCTATGAATACCTACATGGCAGCATACCAAGTAAAGACCGCAAAAGGCTGATTGAAAACTTCAACCGGCCAGAGTGCCGCGTCTTCCTCTCGACCGATGCCGGCAGTACGGGCTTGAATCTGCAAGCAGCTTCCCTAATTATCAATCTGGATATCCCATGGAATCCAGCTGTATTGGAGCAACGCATTGCCCGCATCCATCGCATGGGGCAGAAGAATGCCATTTCGGTTATCAACTTCGTTTCACGCGGCTCCATTGAAGAGCAGATGCTGGACAAACTAACCTTCAAAAGTAACCTTTTCGAAGGAGTATTGGATAACGGACAGGACTCTATCTTCATTAACGAAAGTAAGTTTAGCGAACTAATGAATACCGTAGAGGATATAACCAAGACTATCGAGCCATCTACCTCCATCGATCAAGAAGAGCTGGAAAGTAACGCCCAAGCCACACCCGAACGTGCTACCGAACCATCCACCTCTCCCACTGTCGAAGAGGAAGAAGAGGAAACATCCGTAGACGAATCGTTAGTCGAGCCGTTTGCCGAACTAGAGAAAGAAACCTCCACTCCACCCGTAGACAAACCGGCACCAGAACAACTCGTCCAAACAGGTCTGCAATTCATCTCCGGTCTGGCGCAAGCCCTCTCCACCCCCGAATCTACACAACAACTTGTTGCCTCACTCGTTGAAGAGGACAAAGAGACCGGCAAAACTTGCCTGAAGATCCCAGTAGAAAGCCGCGAATCGGTAGAAAAACTATTCGGATTGTTTGGAAAATTGTTTGCAGGAGGAAAATAAAAGGAAAAAACGACATATAACAAACTGTTGAGGGGGTGATAGTGAATTGCTTCACTATCACCCCCTCCTCACAGTTTTCAAAAAACATAGTAATAAACTAAATCTAAACCAACTAATTATATCGTTTATCTATTAAAGATATGAGACTAAAGTTTCCGAATCATTCGACCAACCTCCCTCAATGTTTTCACATCAATAGCCCGGATTTTACCTTCATAGTTTGGGCCAATATTCAATGAAAAGATATTACCATACTCAATTGCACCTTTATAATCATCAAATATTTTATCCGCCGGATGACAAAGTTCATCAAAGGCCGGTAAAGAATAAAACCAATCAGCTCCACCTTTTCGTTTGGGTAATAGTGGATAGGTAAACTCAGCGACCTTATAATTCTGATAGTTTTTCTCATTCGGCCCTGCCTCTTTTACCCACGTCAAGCCTTCTCCTCCTATTGGACCTGGCTTACCACGCTCGCGCAAACACATCCGGCCGGCCGGTTCATGCGCATTAAATCCACAAAAGGTATTGGGCTGGAGGCTTTGCACATACTCCACCGTTTTTTTATGAGACAGTCCACCATCTCCTACTGCCGCATCAAACCAAATAAACTCAATGGGGCCATATTGCGTTAAGAGTTCTTTTAGTTGAGCTTTTTTCATCTCCGGATCAGAGCCACCAGCACCTTTACCACCTGCCCCACGGGTAGCCCCTTCCCAGTTCCAATCTCCTTCCGAGAAATAAAGAGCTAATTTTATCCCATATTTATCGCATGATTTACGAAGCAGCCCCAACACGTCCTGTCTCAGAGGAGCTTTGGTTACTTTTAAATCAGTAGTTTTCGTATCCCATAAACAGAAGCCATCATGATGTTTGGTTAAGAACACAATATAATTCATGCCTGCCATCTTGGCTGTCTTAGCCCATTGGTCGGTATCCACGCTTGTGGCTCGAAAGAACTCGACGGGATGTGCTTCCCCAGTCCACTCTTTTCCAGAGAAAGTACTATACGACCAACAAATAAACATACCAAACCTCATGTCTGAAATTTGTTTGGCTCTCACCTCATCCGCTATCCTCTGATGATTGATTTCTGCCCCTTGCGACATTGATTTTACTGAAACCAATAAGCAAAAACAGAAAAAAACAACACGACAAAACTTCATACGCTTTCCAATTAATTATGATTTAAAAATAAGATTCCCACTATTTAAACTACACAAAAATACACTATTCACACCTCTCTTTGCTGTATAAAACAAACCGATTCTTGTATAATCTTATCCTACTTTGATATTTCAAGTGTGATTTCATGAGCTGGAGGATTACCATCCACCCACAACTTCATCAATCCTTTACTACGAGCAAACGCTTTCATCAAATCTTTAATGGTACTTACTGTTACCTCATTTACTTTTAAAACAACATCACCCGGACGCCCTCCAGCTTTATATAAAGCTGATCCACGAGGAACTTCCAGTAAAATTACACCTTTAATATCATCAATTCCTGCAGCAGACTTTTCTGCATCCGTAGTCATATTCTTAATCTTTGCCCCCATCCAAGTTCGGATATGGTCATCTTTCTTTTTTGCCTCTTTCTTTGCAACAATAGGTTTGTCATAAGAAACATGTGCCTTCTGAGCTTCCTTTATATATTCCGTTACGGTAGTTCCAAAATTATCCAAAGCAAACTCCTTAAAGCCTACTTGTAATGCAGGAGATTTCTTTCTTAATTTGAAATTCATCTTTTCTATATCTTCAAACAACGGATCTGAAACAACAGAGTGAACATCCAAGCCTTTTGCCTTCCACTGCTTCAAACTCATTTCCGGCAAAAAGCCTTCTTCAACCGATCCTCTTAGCTTGAAAACTACTTGCTTTGACACCAACGAATAATATAAATTGTGGTCGTATTCTGCAATTTGTGTAGGCTTACTGTATATTCCTTCAAATACAACATTCGATTCGGTGTTTACATAAATATTGTTTCTTACTATGTCATCCGGTGAATCAAAACAAACGTGTTTACCTGGAGGGAAGTTACCAATACAAATATTATTTTCTACTGTCCGGAAAAATCCTTCTCGCAGTTTGAAGCTACACCCAATGGTTAAATTGTTATATATATGAAAATTAGAAGAACCATCGTCTAAGTCTATACCCCATGAATGCGTATCAACCGTATGTCCAAAACGATTATTTCGAATAACAGTTGTTTTATAGCTGTCCAATCGGGCACGTTCTTTTGCATGTTCATGGCCTGACTTTTGTACACCGTGCATTTTCATCGTCCAATGACGATCTCGTCCCCACGAGTTAAATGGGCCATGATCGGCTGTAGAAAGAACGGTATGAAAGACATCGTTATATTCAATTATATGGCCACCCCATGAACCATCATTAACACAAATTCCGGCACGAGGCAAATCGTAAATTGTATTATGACTTATCTTATTTTCAGCACACATAGATAAAAGGATGCCAGCAGCCTGCTTCTCCAATTCACCAATACGGGTAATTAAGTTATCTTCAATAACACAAAAACGAGGATAGTTCTCGCCTTTAGGTCCCGGAGTAACATCTACACTTTGAAAAGAATCACGATAGGGTTCTTTCCAAACCGGAAATGATAATATATATCCCCATTTATCTGTCAGATCTTTCACGCAAATTTCATCAGTCACATCACACCAAGGGGAGTCTCGCATTGCGTCACGACTTCCCACAAGGACAACCCCATTAGCCTGTAAATCCTCAAAATGGCAACGAGACACCGCTGAGTAGCGATTGTAATTACTTAAAAGTACTCCGTTACCACCTAATTGTTCAAACCTACAATTTTGTATTTTACAATACTCTGTTCCTTCCATAAAAACGGCGGCATTACGATAAATAGCATAATCACCAACAGGTAAATGCTCCTGCGTCAGATACCACGTAGAACGCGTTTTTTCAAATTGAATTCCATCAAACAAAATATGTTTAACAGGATTCTCAGCACTGCCCTCCATCCGTATAAGCGTTGTATTAACTGGTGCTTCAAAGCGTAGAGACTGAATATCAGTCATCGTTTTTAATGGATAGTAATACAGCTTTTTGTTCAGTTGGTCATAAAACCATTCGCCAGGAGAATCTAACTCTTCAAATACGTTTTCCACGAAACGATCTTGCTTATGCAGTTGAGCAGCATTATACATCGTTGTTGTATTGGTTGACACTAATAATAAATGTGGAACATCCTTCTTTACATCAATCAACTGATAATGCATGCTACCCCATTTTCCATGTTGCATTCCATGTACATATGCCCCTTCGGGAGATTCCCAACCTGCCACTCGATCCTTTACTATACAATCAGATGCAACACCTCCAAAGGGTCGTTTTCCATCTTGATAATTCGGATAGCGCGCAAGGGGCATAGCACGACCATCCACCCAAATTGTTCGGGGTGTAAAGCCTTTTTGATTCTTCAAATTGGCATCCGTTACCCAGATAGAATCATTAAAAACCTTCCACTTAGTTACAAGTGGAACAGTTCCGGTAAACACAACCTTTTCATTCGAATAAGCCTGATAGGCAACAGGAAATCTGTCACTTCCTGAATCTTCCTGCGATAAAACGAATGGTTCTTGAAACCGATATACACCTTCGCGCAACAATACGACATATTTTTGTTCTTTTGCCTTTGAGCGTAGCAACCGTATTTGGTCTCTTGCCCTTTCTAATGTTTTGAATGGGCTGTCAATAGATCCTATATTGGCATCATTACCTTTAGGAGATACATAAAGTTTCGTTTGCCCTTGTGAGCACCAAATATTTACAAGTAACAAAAATGCCACACTTAAAATAGTATTCTTCATTCTCTTTATTATTTTTAAGGGCGACATAATGCAGTCATCAGATCATGTCGCCCCTTTATTTATACTATATCACAATCAATTAAAAATTCAATAACCATCGTTCTGAGTCAAATTGGTATTCAAAAGTCATCACTCCACATCTTTTATTTTATTCTATTTTTCAATTTAACTAACAGGTTATAGCTTGCCGGAGAGATTGCCCCATTCTGATAAACGAGTACATTAATAATAGGCAAATTCTTCTTTTTCTTTGAAATATTAATAATATTCTCCAATTGTTCTATCGTCAATATGGGCTGACTTATTGGAGTATCTTTTACCCGGTGTGTCCAATCTCCTTTTTCTAATAATCCGGTATATGTGGCTTGAAGTCCAATTTGTGGACCTCCTGCAAAAACGCCATTTCCATCCTCTAATAAATATGGATCATTCAGACCAGCGCTATACTTCGTAATACCCAATTCTCCTGAATAAAAATCCTGAAAGTCAGTTAACTTTGGTAATATCCAAGGATTGTAACAAACAACTGCATTCTTATTTCCAGCTTTTGCAGCCTTCGTTATTTTCCTAAATGACAATTTATTAGGATAATAACCAATTCCATCATCAAACCAAAATCCCGCAATTTTTTCTTTATATCGCAAACTTACTTCCCTAATTATCTTCTCCAAATTAATAAAGGCATTACCAGGAGCTCCTAATTTAAAATTTTGTTTATCCCACCATTCTTTATCTCCATGGCCTACATGATAATAAAGAATAAGTTTAATACCATATTTATGTAAAGCATCTGATAAATCAGCAACCAAGTCCCTTTGTGAAGTTCGTCCTGGTAAAATAGCATCAATAGCTTTTATTGGTCCTGGAAAATAATAACCAGCCCAACTGGTTGTCAAGACAATTACCTTTGCGCCACAGTCGTCCATTGTTTTAGCAAATGTTGTTACGTTAAAGGCCTCTGCAGCTTCTTGATAACTCAAAGGATTACCTTGCATAGGCATACAACAAGAATTCCAATTAATAAAAAAACCATAAGGGATCTTTTGCATCCATTTTGTATCCGAGCGCAAGCACATTGATTCCTGTTTTATTTTACTATATGTCAATTGATTAACAACTTCAACAGCAAATAATTTCACTTCAGTATCAATCGAACTTCCTTCCGATAGAATTTGTAAACTTAATTCAGAAATTCCTCTTTTTAATGTAAATTCTTCTTCCAACCATATACGCTGCCACTTCGTATTATTTATACAACATACCTGTTTCGTTTCTCCCGTACTACAAAGTAGGCTCATACTTGCATCTGAAGATTTCGCTTTTATCGAAACAAGCAATGCCACTTTATAACGCCCGCCGTTAGAATGTAAATTCCATTTTATTTTTTGAGTAGGCTGGTTCCATTTTTCTGCCCAAAACACTTTATAATGCTCTTCGGGCGAATAAAGTTTTATACCTCCAGTAAGTGTCGCTTCTCTAGGTATTAAACGAGTTATATCATCTTTCTCTATTTCCACTATATGCGGATGTTTGTTTGCAATACCAGCATTACATACCATTATAAAAAACGAGTAAAAAAACACGAGTAAAAAATGTTTTGTTTTCATGTATTATTATTTAACGATCAGATTACTTTCTATTCAAAATAATCTGATCGTAGTGTTCTTAATTATTCAAATTAAATTATTGATACTCCTTGTTTTGAGAAATATTGTTGTTTAAAATTTCCATATCGGGTATAAGCCATGTATTATTATACACACCTATAGGAACATTTAATTGATCACCACGCGCCTCTTGAACTTTATAAAAAGTCTGAGTTCTCTTCATATCATACCACGCAAAACCTTCCAAATACAATTCATGTTTACGTTCCTGCCATATAGCCTGTCTAAAAGTATCTTTACTTAATTCTTTTAAATCTGGTAAGTTTGTTGGATCAGTCTGATCCATACGAGATCGTTTGCGTATCTGATTTACATATTGATAGGCATTATCTGGACCATTTAGCTCATTCTCTGCTTCTGCCGCAATTAAATACATTTCAGCTAATCGTATCAACTGGGTTTGCCAAGGTAAAATTCTTGTACCACTAGATGGTAACTCTTGTTCCAAATAGTCTTCATTAATAAATTTGTTATAATAGGTACGTTTTATCACTTTTGTTCCTTTTGTATTTGTATACTCCTGTTTTAGTCCCCACTCTTTTCTATAATCACCTTTTTCGAAGCTTTCAATAAAAGCATCTGTAGGTAAATACAAGGCTGTCTGACTCCCTATAGGTGCAGTCTCCGCATGCATTGTACTTGATATTGTAGGAGCATCAAATAATTGAGCCCAAATTGTTTCGGAAGTATACCGTTCTGTTTTAAAAACCGCATCAAATTTAGGCATCAAGACATAACCACCATTGTTAATAACTTCGATAGCTTTGTCACGAGCCTTTATATAGTTATCTTTTATATTCATAGGAAAACCAGCCGAAGTTAAATAAACACGAGCCAATATCGCTTTTGCAACATACTTATTGACACGCCCCATGTTTTGAGACTTTTCAGGTAGTTTAACCTCAGCATCCAATAAATCTTCAAAAATCAATTTATAAACATCAGCTTGAGGACTTCTGCCTATTGAAATATCATTTGAATTTGTTACAGATTGCATTCGGATAGGTACATCGCCAAACAATTGAACTAAATTGAAATAAGAAAAAGCTCTAATACATTTAGCCTCACCTATTATTCTATCCTTGACGTTTTGCGGATAATCTTTTTCGTTAATTTCTAACAGAATCATATTAGCATTTTTAATAGTAGAATATGCCCCAGACCATGCTCCGCGAAAAGCATAAAATGCATATCCAGGAATATTTGCCCAAATATCCCCTACTTGTTCTGCTGATTCTGGTTTATCATTATAATCCGCAAATAACTCTGTAAGATTCAAGTTTAATCCTTGAGGATAAAGCCCCTTCAATGCACCATCAAAATCTTCTACCGAATTATAAAACGATGATGGAGAAATAAAAGTTTTAGGACTCTCAGTCAGCCAATCGGAGCACGAAGAAGCAATAAATAGCAAACTTCCTAATAATATATTTTTTAATAATGATTTCATTTGTGCTACTATTTTAAAATTTAACTTGCAATCCAAAAGTATAAGACTTTGATGACGGATATACACCTCTGTCCCAGCCATTAATTGATGAAGCCGTCCATGAGGCTTCCGGATCATAATGAGAATAGTTTGTTATGGTAATCAAATTTTGTCCACTTACATATAACAAAATATTAGGTTTAAACGAACCTTTAAATATTTTCTCAGGTATAGTATATGATAATTTAATATCTTTAAAGCGTACATAAGAACCATTCTCAACCCATATAGAAGAAGGATCCCCAAATGCGAGATAGTCTTTTGTTGAGCTAGAAGCTCTAGCATATTCGCCTCCTTTACCTGGCTGCCAACGATTCTCCCAAACCTCTTTACGAATATTCCACGAGCCACCTATATTTACGATATTTTTATTAAATTCATTAACAATATCATTACCAATGCTTCCTATCACAAGAAATGTAAACTCAAAATTATTCCAATTTATGACATTAGTCAAACCAAATGTAAATTTGGGTTGTAGATTGGTTAACATAACTTTATCCCCCGTTGTAATACCCGGCTTTCCATCTACATCCTTATAGCGGTAATCACCTGCTCTTTTTCGACCTTCACCATTTTGGATGGCCTCCTCATCTGTTTGATAAATACCTTCAACTTCATATCCATACAATTGTCCCGGAGCCTTCCCTAAAAATAATGGGAACCAGTTTCCTCCTCCTCCGGGATAATCTATTCGTTGAATCTTAGCACCTTGTACATCGCACCCTAAATCTTTAACAATTGAGCGGTTAGCCGAAATATTTAAATTAGTAGACCAGTTAACCTTTCCCTTCATATTTATTGTATTAATAGAAATTTCTATACCCTTATTGTCTATTCTACCAATATTACGTAACATTTTAGAATATCCAGATGAGGGTGGTAAAGGCGCATTATATAATAAATCACGTGTCTGTTTTAAATAATAATCCACACCAATATTTAATCGATTATCAAAGAGTCCAACATCCAAACCTATATCTGTTTGAGTTGTCGTTTCCCATTTTAAATTATCATTAGCAATAGATGACAAACCAAATCCAACATCTTTTCCTGCATCGAAAACGGGAGTACTAGTTCCTAGTATCGCCTGAGTTCCATAAGGAGAAATCCCCTGATTTCCTGTTTGACCGATACTTGCTCTAAATTTCAGATTACTTAACCACGTTACATCTTTCAAAAATTGTTCTTCAGTCATTCTCCAAGCGACTGCTGCAGAAGGGAAAAAAGCAAACTTATGATTAACACTGAATTTAGAAGAACCATCATAGCGAGCAGACACAGTGAACAAATAACGTTCCATCAAATTATAATTTGCCCTACCTAAAAAAGAAACCATTTTATAATCACTAAAACCAGAAGCTGGCTTACCCGGATTAGCTCCTGCTCCTAAATTATAAGTTTCGTATATGTCTCTCAGAAAACCGGTAGATGTACCTTTTAAATGGTTTGTCTGATACGTTTGAAAGGTAACCCCCCCCATAATATTTATACTATGTTTTTTGTTTATTTTCTTTTCATATGTAAGAATATTTTCGTTAATCAAAGAATAATAATTGGATTTAGATTTTGTAGCATTACCATTACTAGCTCCAGGACCAGCAGCTAAACCTATAGGAATATATATATCTAATTCATTTGCATTCACTTCTGCCCCTGCGTTTATTTTGAATATCAATCCATCAATAATATTATAGTTCAAGGATAAATTAGCCAATAATTTAGAATCTACACTCTTGTTTTTATATAATTCAGCCATTCCGACTGGGTTTGTTCCACCCCATGGGTCACCTTTAAACACTGTATATTTACCTTCTTCGTCCTTTATTTCAGAAATAGGAGGCATGACCATTGCTGTATAGGCAATTCCTCCCCAACCACCAGTATCACTATTAGCATGTCTTTTTTTACCATAAGAATAAGCAATATTAGCACTTAGTGATAATTTACTGTTAATTTTATGATCCCCATTGATTCGTAAAGATAACCGATCGTAGCCCGAATTAAGAATAATACCTTCTTGATTTAAATAATTTAAAGAAGCATATAAGTTTGTAGATTCATTACCACCTGCTACTGATAATTGATGGTTATGCATTAATGCATTTTGGTATGCTAAATCCTGCCAATCATTATTGGGTAGTAATGCAACTTCCTCTGGTGTTATAGCAATACCCTTTCCGTCATTTTGAGAAACCTCATTCACCATAGCTATATAATCATCTTTCTCCAAAAGATCAAGCTTCTTTCTTAGCTGGGATACCCCCATATAACCACTATAGTTTACAACTGTTTTAGTTGACTTTCCTCTTTTTGTTGTTATAAGTACTACCCCATTGGCTCCACGGGAACCATAAATAGCTGTAGATGATGCATCTTTTAGTACTTCCATTGAGATTATATCTTCGGGATTTAAATTAGAATCCATATTTACCAAAGGCATTCCATCAATAACATACAGAGGCTCATTTCCTCCCGCAAGAGAATTTCCACCAGGTTGCCCAGTCTTTGCGTTTACTTGTACACCTGCCACTTGTCCTTGTAATGCACGATCGGCACTAGTAATACCAACCTGACTCACTTTTGCCATAGAAACAGATCCCACTGATCCCGTCAAATCGCTTTTTTTAACTGTACCATAGCCTATGACCACAACCTCTTCCAATAATTCCGAGTCTTCCTTAAGCTTTATAATAAGAGTAGTACGACTTCCAATTTTAGTTTCTGATGGAGAGTATCCGATAAACGAAACTAACAAAGTTGCGCCTTCTGATACCTCAAAACTAAAACGACCATCTATATCTGTAATCGTTCCGTTGGTTGTAGCCTTTTCTACGACATTCGCTCCGGCAATCGGTTCTCCCAATTGGTCGACAACAGTACCTGAAACCTTTTTTGCGGATTGCTGATTGACAAAGTTTCTTCCTGTTATTTCGTTTCTCTTAACAAGTGTGATATTTTTACCTATCACTTTATATTCTACGTCGGTATCCTTAAAAATGTTAGCTAATACAGCGGAGACCGTTTCATTCTTAACATTCAAAGAGACCTTATTGCCTACATTTACTTCGTTGTTGTTGTAAACAAACAAATAATCCGTTTGCCGTTCGATCTCCTTCATTACGTCCTGAATGGAAAAGCCATTGGCTTGTATAGACACTTTTGCATTCTGCGAATGAGATTCCACAGCTAAAAGTGTATAAATACAAGTGAACATGACTATAACACTGATTTTCATAATACGAAATATGTGTTTAATTTCTGGTAAAAATTGCCTGTACAAAATATAATTCATAATTTTGTAAATGTTTTTTCTGTTAGTACTTCGATAATTTTGCTACTTCGGGGTTCTGACCCTTAACCGGTGAGCGTTGGCGCGCTTACCGGTTTCTTTCTTTTTTCCTTTCTCTTTTTCTACTTCATGGGCTGCTAATATTTTAAGGTTAAACAAATTAAAGTCATTTAATGATAATCTTATTCACCACATCGTCCTTCTCATAAGTAAAATGGTTTGTGTACTGCAAAACTTTTAATATATGATCCAAACCGTCAACAGACCTGAATTTCCCCATACAATGTCGTTTATTTTGCAGTATTTGCTTATTATGAACGTCTATAACCACATTAAAATGCAATTCTAATTTCTTAAACACCTCACTCATCGGGTCGTCAAAACTTATGATGCCCTCCCTCCATAAAAAGTAATCATTATTTTTTATCGGGACAACAACCAACTGGTCACCGACTTGTATGGCCTGAGTATTGGGACTTAGCGAAAAAGTACGACTCATACGATCTGTAATTTCTACTTTGCCAGTAAGTAAGGCTGTTTTAAAACAATTTGATTGTTTATGTTTATACGCTTCCACATTAAAGGAGGTGCCTAAAGCCCTTATATCATACTGAGTGGTAGAAACAATGAAAGGTTTTTCCTTATCTGCTTTTACTTCAAAAAAGCCTTCTCCTTCAAGGGTTACTTGACGTTTGCCGGGCTCAAACCTAGTAGGGAAGGTTAATGTACTTCCTGCGTTTAGCCACACTTTCGAACCATCGGCCAAAAGCAATTGTGCATTCTGTCCGCTAGGAACGTGTACTTCCTGCATTGCTACCTCCTCCTGGTTCGTTCGGTTGATGCCATAATTCAACAGAAAACCTAAAATAAATATCGCCGCTACCTTAAAGGCCTCAAAACTAATTCTCCTTAACCGTACGTTTCGTCTATAAGGTCGCAAAATAGTGTCCAGATCATCGCGCCAGAAAACAATTTCCTGCAAACGGCATAATCGCTGATAATATTTCATATTCTCCTCATCAGCATCAAGCCATTCTGTTATCAGACGCGACTGCTCATGAGAAACCTCCCCTTCGTAATATGCTTGTAATAGTTTATCTTCCATATTTTTCATTTCTATATATATGACGTAAGCCGGAAAGGTTTCACTAGTAAGAAAGTCAACTTTTATTCTAATCTTTTCCTCGTCCTCTTTTCTTTCCGCCTTCGTATGTTTTTATTCTTTCGAGCATGCTGAAAATTGATTTTGAGCATGCTCGAAATTAATTTTCAGCTGGCTCGAATTTAATTTTGAGCCGGCTCAAAAGAATAAACATTCATATTTTAAGGCATAAATGCACACGATATAAATAGGAATATATCGAATGAGCTAGGGCAAACATGACTAATACGGTTACGAATTTAATGATCGACAAAAAGACAAAGTAGCGGCAGATAATCTTTCAACGTAATACGCAGTAATTTCAAGGCTTTGGCAATATGATAATCAACTCCCTTAACCGTTATTCCCAAAATATCAGCTATCTCTTTTCCTGTTTTTTGTTCATAGCGACTCATTATGAAAATTCTTTTTGTCTGATCAGGCAATGAATTGAGTGTATCCTCTAATATTTTTTGAATTTCATCACTAAAAATATGATCTGGATTGCATGCTTCCAAGGTTGAAATGCGAATAGATAATTCACGTTGATGCAACGCGGCCAATGACTCTAACGTTTCATGTATGCTCACTTGCTTTCTTAGGTAATCCAGCGATTTGTGTTTTAATATAGTCAACAGCAAAGCGAGCGGTTTTTCTACCGACTCGCTTTGCATTGTCTCCCATAGTTTAATTAAAGAATCTGTGGCAATATCTTCAGCTACCAGATCATCACGCACGTAGAGCCGAGCGAAACGATAGGTTTTATCGTAATATTTCACATAGATTGTATTAAATAATTCAATATGAGACATTAGCCAATTGTGTTTTAATTAATTTGAGCAAGAAATAAGAGCCGTTTGACAACCTCAAACGAAACTTTCTCAAAACAGTGAATATGTGTCACAAAATTAAACTTAATTTCCAATTATCCCAAACGAATCACAGACAAAAGTCGAAAGACATTTCTTTATCATACAATCATCTAAAAGCTCATTTACTTGCGCTTAGCTCTTCCGCCGAGGCTTTATAGAGGCCTAGTTCTGCTATCTGGGGTAAATCACGGGATTGCTTGATGGCAATTCGTACTTTTTCTGTTTCCACCGGATCAAATCGAAGAATACGTTTATAACCGACCGTTGTACCTTCTGCAACAGATTTCCATTCATTATTTAGCCAGCATTCCAGTGTGAACGCTTCTATTCGTTGACCTTCCGTTATATTTTCTTGCAACAACAAACGGTCAAAGCGTTGTTTGCCTTCAAAAGAAATTTCCATCACATGCTTTTCGCTCTTACCCTCACCTTGCCAGTAGGTATCCAACACATTGTCTGTTAGTGCGGACAGATTTACATCGGCTGAGGCTATTGGGGCTGTCTTTAAAAGATTCTGCTTGAAGGTCTCATTCAATATACGTACCATTTCTTTTAAGCTATGGGAGTCGTTTTCATGGATTAGTCCTCGTTTGTCCGGCGGTATATTCAATAGTAACAACGAGTTTTTACCGACAGAGCTATAATAGATGTCAATCAATTTTTGTGGTGACTTAACCGTTGAATCTTCTTTTGCATGATAATACCAACCCGGACGGATAGACACATCTACTTCCGACGGATACCAGATCGCTCCTTTTGCCTGACTCAATAATGCTCTGCTACCTAAATCCTTCTTCATTTTATCGCCAATAGGCAAGAATGTTCCACTCCCTGCTTCCTGTTGAGAAGATTCCTCTATCTCCGATAGGTTGACGACAGAAGCTGGCAGAACGCTCCATTCCGTATCACGCCCATAACCGGTCTCCGTACCTACCCAACGTACGTCCGGTCCCATAACGGCAATAACCGCTTCGGGTTGCAGACGACGGATCGTTTCGTAATAACGTTTGAAGTCATATACCTGTTTTTTACCATTCGGACCTTCGCCACAAGCCCCGTCGAACCAAACTTCATCTACAGATCCATATTGCGTTAACAACTCCGTGAGCTGATTGACAAAGAAATCATTATAGCCATCGGTACCATAATCAGGATGATTCATATCCCAAGGAGATAAATATACCGCGAACTTCAAACCATATTCCTTGCAAGCATCCGCCACTTCACGTACAAGATCACCTTTGCCTTCTTTCCAAGGAGTAGACGCTACTGAGAAATCAGTATATTTTGAAGGCCAGAGGCAGAAACCGTCATGATGCTTACAAGTCAGCAACACCATTTTCATACCGGACTCTTTTGCTGTCTTTACCCACTGTCCTGCGTCCAATTCTGTTGGAGCAAAAAGAGACGGGTCTTCCTTTCCTGTGCCCCATTCTTTATCCGTAAAAGTGTTTATACCATAACAGATAAAGCCGGTAAATTCCATCTTCTGCCATTCCAGTTGCCGCTTTGAGGGAACAACGTGACCAGCCAAGCGTACTTTCTCTTCCACTGTGGCTCCATCGGGAAACAGGCAGGAAGTAACATATCTTTCTTTCGGCTTGTTTTCGCACGACAAAAGGGAGCAAAACGCTAGGCTTACTATTATTTTCTCGAAATTTTTCATACTCTTTATTGTTTATAAGTTACGGTGATTTCTTTTCCTTTAACGTCCAATAGTTCTTGCAAATGTTTTACTATTTCGGGATACTGTTTGGATAAGTCTTTTTTTTCAGAAGGATCTACTTCTACATTAAATAATAAAGGGAGTTTGCCACTAAAATACTCTACTCCTGTTTGAGAATATGTTTTCATATGTAACTTCCACTTTCCTTCTCGCACAGCAAACAAACGATTGCTTAACCCAAAATAGAAATAAGGAGTATCCTTCTTCTCTGCTGCGTTAGGATAGGCCAGATAAGACGCTATATTCACACCATCCGTCACATGATTTTCAGGTAATTGGTAATCCCCCAGCCACAAATTAGTAGCGTAAACATCCATCGCAGTAACTATTTTGTCGTTTACCTGTGGAACTATTTGACCGGGTAAATAGGCAATACACGGCACGCGCACTCCCCCTTCCCATGTGCTACCTTTACCATCACGAAACAGTCCGGCAGAACCTCCCTCTTCGTCTTTTATAATCCACGGCCCATTGTCGCTAATGAACCATACGAGCGTATTCTTATCCAGTTTCTCCTTTTTTAGTGTTGAGAGGATTTCACCTACATACCAATCAATTTCTTCTACCACATCTCCATAAGCTCCACGCTTTGACTGACTGGCAAAACGTTTACCGGGATGAAGTGGCACGTGAGGCATGGCATAAGGCAAATAGATGAAAAATTTCTCTTTTTTGTTCTTGGTGATAAATGTAATTGCTTTCTGCGTATACAACTCCGTTAGCTTTGATTGATCAGGATTCATCTCAATCGTGTCATTACCACAAAGGAGAGCAATATTCTGAAATTTGGGAGGTATCATATCATTACTGTATGGAAATCCCACATATTCATCGAATCCATTTTGAAGCGGCATAAAAGCTTGTTTGGTAGAGCCCAAATGCCATTTTCCGTAAATAGCCGTTTTATAACCCTTACTCTTTAATGCTTCGGCTTGTGTTATTTCGTTGGGATGAATACCTTTTTCCGACTTAGGGCCTAGTACCCATTCAAAGCCGGATCGAGCAGGATACTTGCCCGTCATCATGGCATACCGACTTGCCGTTGAGGCAGGTGAGGCACTATAATAATTGGAAAAGCGCACCCCGTCTAACGCCATACGATCAATATTAGGCGTATGGATTTGAGGATGGCCTGTTACGCCTAAATCTCCATAACCTAAATCATCACAATAGATTAAAATAATATTAGGTTGCCCAACTGCTTTCTTAGAGGCTGCTGAGAGTTGCTGTAAAGGCACTAAAGACAGGCAACACAAGGCGTAGATTTGTTTATTTACAAACATAACTATTGTTTTTTAATTGAAATTTGCACATTAAAAGAACTTCCATCCTTTTTCGGATTGACATCATCTATCGAACAAGCCGAATATAATACGATAGGGTCGTCTTGCTCATCCAAAAAGAGTTGTGGACGTTCCAAACGATGAACTTGCAAGGTGTCACCGCTGGTCAATAGCAATTCTTTTTTCATAAACAATGATTTTTTAGGTAATTTCCAGTCGACACCATCGTGCGAATACATGATGGCAAGGCAAGGGCCGGCTTGAGTGAAATGGCCGGTAAAATCTTTGAATACAGCATAAAAAAGCTGATCTTTTCTGTTATACCACACATAGGGATCTTCTGCCGACAACTTTTTCCCATCGGTTACCGTTAAATCGAACACCGGTATGTCTAACGCAACAAAAGGACCGGTTGGCGAATCGCCAACAGCGACACCATGTACTCCTCTCCAGCCCGGATCATAGATGTTTCCTTTAAAATAAAGTAAATATTTTTTATCAGAAGGACGATAGACGACAGATGGATTTACCACAATTAAATTATCCGGTTTAGCAAGGATTCCTTCCGAGGAAGGTAACACCACGTTATTGGGTTTAACCCTTGTACGAGGAGACAATAAAGGATCTTTGCTTTTAACAAAGTCCCCCTTCATTAATTTATCAAACGAATCGAATACGATAACTCCGATCTGTTGCATTTGCTGAACACGGCTTCGAAGATCGAGCGTTCCTGTTTCTGATTTGATAGGAACCGCACCTGGATCAGATGATCCGACATAATAAAGATAGTATTTATCACCAAACCGACGGAGGTGAGGATTCACAACAGTCTGAGCATCCCAGGAAGAGGTGTCCGGCGTAAAGCCGTCCTGATTCAAGA
Organism: Tannerellaceae bacterium; assembly: GCA_036654795.1. Classification (GTDB taxonomy): domain Bacteria; phylum Bacteroidota; class Bacteroidia; order Bacteroidales; family Tannerellaceae; genus JAVVRI01. Next base: position 16,817 of record JAVVRI010000006.1, on the reverse strand, counting down.
AAAAGCCCAATTGTTTAAAGTTGCCATCAGGTCTATCGGAAACAGCTAAACCCATCTTAGAGCCCAAAACCCAGGCGTTACCAAAAGAATATTTACCTGCTTCCTGAGCTGAATAAACCATATAATATCGACCATCTTCTTCTGAGCGAAGCACAGAAGAACCCCACACAAAATGTCCGTCGAGACTAAAAACAGAAGGACCATAAGCAAAATGGCTTTCTCCTCGTTGCACAACGGCAAACTCAGACGGCAATATACGATAATCACAATGAGGCACACCGCTTTGCCTACAACCCGTCAGAAATATAAGCAGGACAATACATATGAATTGTTTAAACATAAGAATGAGTTTATTTTATAATTTATCAGACTATAATCAAGCTTTTCGACTGTAAACAAAGATATATAAATAAGCGACTAACGGAACAAACATAGCATAAGCTACATTACTTGTTTCCATGATAAGTCCCATCATAGGTGTAATAACCGCACCTCCAAGAATAGCCATAACCAACAAAGAACCGCCTATCTTTGTTTGATCGCCAAGCCCTTTAACGCTCAGTGAAAATATAGTAGGATACATTACTGACATAAAAAAGCTTGTCAACAACAAACACCACATGCCAAAAGCATCCGTAAACACGACACAAAGCGCAATTAACACGACATTGACAAAGCTGTATATACGCATTAACAGAACGGGAGAAATTCGTTTCATAAACCAGGTAGCAGACAAACGTCCTAAAGCAAAAGCAATTAATGTACCGGATAACATATAACCAGCCGATTTTTCATTTACGCCTGTATATTCTTGCACGTAAAAAATAAAATAGCTCCATGTTCCCACCTGAGCACCAACATATAGAAACAAGGCAAGTACCCCTTTCATAAAGGCATTGTCCCTTATTAACAGAGTAATTGATTGTTTAATCAATACTTTTTTCTCATTTTGCGGCTCCCTCTTTTCCGGAAAATGGATTCTGGATGCTAAGAATGCCCAAATACAAGCCAACACAGCTAAGCACAAATAAGGTCTTACTACTCGCAAGGTTTCTTCTTGCAAATAAGCCGTGTACTCGCCTGAATTCTTCATTCCATCAATCATCTCTTGGTCAGGATCAGTACCCGAAAAAACAAAAACAGTTCCGATAAGTACTCCCAAAATTGCACCTAGTGGATTAAAGGCCTGAGAAAGATTTAATCGTCTTTCAGCGGTCTGTTCCTTTCCTAGCTCCACAATAAATGGATTTGCACCTGTTTCCAAGAATGTAAGCCCAGAGGCAATAATAAAAAGGCTAAAAAGAAAAAATAGATATGAATTTAATAAAGCTGCCGGCCAAAACAACAAACATCCTAATGCAAACAGCAATAAGCCTGTTACTAACCCTGTTTTATAGCTGTATTTCCTCATGACAATGGCGGAAGGCAAGGCAAAAACAAAATAACCTATGTAAAACACAGACTGTACCAAGCTTGCTTGAAAAATGGACAACTCAAACGATTTCATAAATTGCTTGATTAATATGCCATTTAAGTTGTTGGGAATACCCCACAGAAAAAAGAGAAATGTAACCCATATAAATGTTGATTTATAGAGGGGGTTAACCAATGTATCTTGTACTTTCATTTTATTTTCTATTTAAGCCAGAGGCTGTTACCTGTTTTATGGAAGAAGCCGATTGTTTCGCCCTTACTAATAATTCGTTCATCTCACTTTCGGATAGTAAGGAGACTTTTTCCAACTCCCATCGAACGCCCAAACGATCGTATTTATCTCCACATAAATTATTGAATGAACAAAGCTCCCATTTATCTACACAATCTGACAAATAGGTATTTATAAACAATCCAACAGCAGCTATGTTCTCTTGAAAAGCTGTCATTTGAGGTATCAAAGGCGTACGAATCCATATCCGAGTAGCCAATTGATGAGTACGGATATATTCAGCTATGCGAAGAATGTTTTCATGGATAAGCCGATTATCGGTTCCGGTAAATTCAGCATGCTTGGTTGGATTCATCTCTTTCAGATCAAACAACAACAAATCGATAAAGGGTAATAATTGTTCATAATTCTTCCAAGGAGCCTGACCGGAAGTATCCAAAGCCAAATGGAGACCTTTACTTTTCAATCGTTGCGCTAGCATTGCAACGAATTCCGATTGAAGAGCCGGTTCTCCTCCTGAGAAAGTAACTCCCCCATGCATGGTTTTAATCAACTTCTCATCTTTTACGATCAATGCCTCTAACGCTTCGAGCGAATAAGACCGCCCTATGACCTTTAATGCTTCCGACGGACAACTCTCCACACACGTAAAACACTGAACGCACTGCTTCTTATCAATTAAATAATTAGCTTGGGCAGATATTGCCCTACTGTTACACCGAGAGTTGCAGGTGAAGCACCCGATACACAGACGACGGTTCCATTCTAATTCGGGCTCTTGCCGAATTGTTTCCGGATTATGACACCATCTGCATTTTAACGAACAGCCCTTAAAAAACACAGTGGTCCTCAGTCCCGGCCCATCATGAGAAGAAAGAGACGTAACGTTTGTTATCAAGGCTTCACCCTGCTTCCGCAAAATCATAGACTCTGATAATTAACTCGTTTAATAAACTCTTCCTGAAACTGCCTGTCCATGAAAACAAAATGAGCAGAATATCCTGTCACTTTCACGACAATACCCTTATACTCTTCCTTATCCGGATGATGCATCGCGTCTTTCAATGTAGCTAGATCGACCACATTCAAATTGATTTGCACACCACCCTGATCAAAAAAATGGTCGGCAAAAGCACGAACAAACATTCCTCGGGGTTGCTCTTCGGGGAAAAAGCTGGGATGTAACTCTATTTGAAAAGAGCCACCCTGATACTCAGCATAATTAAGTTTGGTAAACGAACGCATAGTTGAAAGTATTCCCCCTTTGTTACGGCTATGCATCGGATTCATTCCGTGTGCCAAAGGTTCATCTGCTGTTCTGCCATCAGGGGTTGCGCCTAACATAGGACCGGCATAGGTATGTCCCATAAATTGGAACAACGACGGACGAAAATGGAAACCCTTTATGTTATGTTTATCTTCCAATAAACTCCGAATCATTGTACAGACATCGACCGTAAAATCATCGACCATATCTATATCATTACCAAATTTGGGTTGATTCAAAAACTCCTGACGCATCACTTCATTACCGTTCCAATTACTTTTAAGGGCAGAATCCAATTGCTCAAGAGTATATCTTTTCTGTTTAAAGATCAATTCACGTATAGCAAAAAGGCTGTCACACAAATTGGGAACGCCCAAAACATTGACCGAAGTGTAATTGTTTGCAACAGCCCGTACATCGGTTACGTCTCGACCGTTTTCGATAGGGCCATGCATACACATAGAGGTTACGATTTCAGGCCACACTTTCGGCTGCCATTTATAGGTATTATTCTTAAATTCAACCAGCACATCAATCGTTTTATCCAGTTCGTACCGGAAATAATTCATGAAGCCATCCCAATCAAGCGTAGCACTCTCCTTGGCATATTCAATGGTCCTGAACATGGATTGAAGGGGAACAAGAGAATTCGTATCCTGATCGCAATACTCTTTGCCAATCGAACAATACCATTGACATCCTGAATAGGCAATATTCCAAGCATCCTCCTCTTTATATCCTGAGCGCAATTCGCTTGCTCGTAACACATCGTAATTGACCAACGTAGGCGCACCACAGCCATGACGGCCTACCACATCACAAGCATATTCCCAAAATGCCGAATCAATATCGCTATGCCACATCACTCCCAACTGGTTGTAGCCACCCAGCATGTCATAGGCCTCTACCCCAATCCAGCTCAATTCGTTCGTCGCATCTTTTAGATACTGATCGCGACCTCCAAACGAATAATAATTACCTCCATATTTAAGATACAATTCTGCTATGTATTCACGAGCCAAGTCTTTGGTTAAAATTCCTTTTTGAATGTCAGCCCGATAGAAGTCAATCAATAGTTGATCCATTCGTCCATAACCATTGCCATGTCCTATGATTCGCTCAGCTATCTGATAGAAATTCATCCATTGAAGAGCCTCTAGAAAAGTTGAGGGAGCATGGTCTACAAGATTCGTACAGTTATTAATGATTACTTCATAAATCGCTCTATTTTCTGCATTCTTTTCTTCTTTTAGCAACTCCTTTGCCTTTACAACATAACGTCCTACATAGCGGATAATTGATTCGCAAACAATTTCAGCAGCACATAGATAATCAGTGCTCTTCTGATTGCCAAATGCTATGTATTGTTCTTTATAACAGCGAATTTTATTTAACAAGCCACTCCAACCAAGTTTTAATCCGATAGATAAATCCGGACAAGTATGTGCCAAGCTCATACCTCCTGCGCCCAATTTGCGTGCTTTAAATCCTAAGTCTTGATTCTCTTGAGGATATTTAAAATAGCGGGCTTCGTCCAATTGCCAATAGAATTCTCCAACAATCAACTCATTTGGATGAATAACAACAGGGCTATGATCCAGGAAAAAGGCGTAATCTTCCGAGAAATTGATTGGATCGTAAGAATATCCGGAAACTTTAGATGGCATTTGCTTCGCAAAGGGAAAGGAGCCACCAATATCAATACGGCAATTATGATCACCTAGATTAATACGCTCGCTTGCATCAGCGGCCGTTTCACCCGTAGCCGGACTAAAAGCGGCAGCTTTACCAGACCAATGATAAACCAAAAACTCAGGGTTATCGACATAAATATCTCGTTTGTGGCTTTGTGCCAATTCTTTGTTACGTTTATGCAATAACTCAATACGATCACTCTTTGTAAATAATGTTGTGCTTCTCATGCTATTCATTTTTTATTGCTGTACTTTGATACTCTTTAATAAGACAATTATTACAAAGCACAAATGTAGGTTTTACACCCATTTTTCCATTGAATAAATAACACATATCCTTGTAAAATCTTATCTTACTTCAAGGCTACCGCACAAGGGGATGTCACATCTTGTTAAACGCATGCCTTTCACAATAGAATATTTCCTCTCTGCTTTTTATATTCTCCGGGAGGTATTCCATAATACTTCTTGAATGATCTGCAAAAATGAGCATCGTCAGTAAAGCCTAATTCATAAGCAATACTTTTTATGGTCTGCCGTTCATCTGCCAATAACTGCAACGCTGTATTCATACGAAGAAGGGTCTGATAATTAGCCGGTGTAAGATTTAGTGTCGTTTTAAATATTTTGTGAAAATAGTTAGGCGACATGCAACATTTATTGGCTAGCTCTTCCAATTTAATTGTTTCTCTGTAGCATTGATTAATATAGTGTATAGCCGGTTCGATCCGCTGAGCCTCAAAAGAAACAAACAGATCATTCGTTGGATGTTGAGCAAACACCATAAGTGTTATCCTTTGCAAAAACGTCTGCGTATTAAGAATGTCAAGAGAGAACTGCCAATTTGAAATCATATTGGATGTAAGTAAATTTTCCAAACTTGGCATTATGTCCTGCAAGTTAATTTCTTCTATAGGAAGCTCAACAACTGTGGGAAGCGATAGCAATCCCTGATAAATAATTAAATCTTTCGGGATGAAATGTAACCAGCAAAGCGAAAAAGAAGAACTACAATGTTGATAGTCTATCATATTCCCATTGATGAAATACAACTTGTTTTTCTGTAGGTTAAAGCGTTGCTCTTTGTTGTATATAAAGACTTCGCCTTCTGTTAGTTGATATATTTTGAAGCAGTTATCTATTTCGGTATGTTTTTTATTCCAGGACGAATTGCCTAAATAGTAACCACCTATTAAAAGGTCGTATGTTTGATTTAAGTATAACATATTATTTGTCCTTTACTGATTTAAGTATTCACACCTCTCCCCTCTCTGATGTCCACAAACATCCCGCATAAGGATAAGCAAAGATAAGAATAGTAATATTGTTTTCTACATAAAAAGCACGAAATAGCACTATTTTACGAACAAATACAGATAGAATACAGTTCTATAAAGAGTATTATAAAATCGACCAAAGATGAAAAAGAATTATCTGTTCTTACTGATCCTGCTACTAGGTGTATCGTTTGCCACGATGGCACAAAAGGAAGTAGCAAAAGTGACTGCACAAAAAAGAGACGTTAACCGCCTCTGTAAAGACTATTTCATACCGAACCGCTTCAAAGATAAAACCATCCTGATAACCGGAGCAGCACGCGGCATCGGCAAAGCAACCGCCGTACGCGCAGCTAAAGAAGGGGCAAACGTCGTCATTATGGACTGGCTGGAGGTCGATGGGCGCCACGTGGCCGATTCTATCAAGAATATGGGCGGCAACGCCCTATTTGTGTTTGGAAATATACAAAAAGACGAAGACTGCCGCCGCGCTGTAAACGAGGCAGTAGTAAAGTTTGGCAAGTTGGATTATGCCTGCCTGAATGCAGGCGTTATGGACGGCGTTTTTTCCGGTACTCCTTTCAAATTTGACGAAGAACAGCGCAAGTTGATGCCAGCCATGATTACCGAAGCAACGGATGAATATTGGGACAAGGTGTTTGCCACGAACGCTGCCGGAACATTTAAATCCATGCGCGCCGTGCTCAGTCAGTTTATGAAACAAAACAGCGGCGGAGCCATTGTGGTAGTAGGCTCTATCGCCGGCATGACCGGTCTGTCAGGCAATCCGGCCTATGTGGCCAGCAAGCATGCAGTCAACGGATTGGTACGTAATGCGGCCATCGACTATGCTCCTTACGGCATTCGCGTCAACTCCGTAAACATGGCAGAGACACAGACTCCGATGGTAGAACGTGCCGGAGACTTTGTGAAAGCAGAGCAAAAAGCCGGTTTTGGTTTTGGCATGGGACGCATCAAGACGATGAGTCTGCTAAAATATTGCGACACTGAGCACATCGGCTCCTATGCTTGGGAACAGGCATCCACCATGCTCTATCTCATCTCGGACGAGGCCTCAGCCATCACCGGCACTATCATGGCTACGGACGGCGGATGGACTGACTTTTAAGAACAATAGGAAAGACAGACAAAGGAATGAAAAGAAGCTATTTCCTACAACTTGCTGGATTATTGATTGTGCTTTTGCCAATCGGGCTAAAGGCACAAAACAGTAATGCCTTATCCATTTACGAAGGTGAACGCATTCATGCCGTTTACTTCACGTTCAAGGATCTGCCCTCCGACACATTAAGTGCGATCAATGTCAAGCAAAAAGTAGAAAACACGTTTAAAATCTATCCCTACACCCATTATAGCGAGTTCCAAACGGAATATTACCTAGCACAAATCAGGCGCTTTCCCTTTGTAGAGACAGCCATATTGGACGTAACTATGCCTGGTGAAGGAGGTGTTCAGCTGACCATAACTGTTACGCTAACAACAAGAAAAGAAATGACAAAAAACACTTTTCCGGTGATATATATGGACAAACGCTCGTACCTCACCCTGCGTTTTGCTGCCTCTGAAATGGCATACAGCAACAACAATGCCTGGTTCGGACAGCCGACGGCGCTACTGACCAATAATCCACTGGCAGACGCTCCTGTTGGAAAAGGATACACTGGCTGGCTGGAAGGTTTCGTAATGGGTGGCGCGTATGGCATCACAAAGATTATACCCCGTATGAATCTGCATCTATACGGCGGGGCTAGTTATATCGCCTCTTTCAGCGCCGGGCGCGAACTCTTCACAGACCGTTCGCGCTTTTATGGGGCAGTGGAAGATGCCTTCGTTGGATTAGTGGGTGGAAAACGGAGTTTAAACGGACATAACTTTTCCTACAACGTGCTTTATGGCCGCAAGCAATTTGTTTTAGGCAACGGCTGGCTGATCGTAAACACATCGATGAACGGACAAAAACGAGCCGGATTGCAAATAAATCCCCGCTGGGCTGCCAAGAATCTATTCCAAGCCGGCATTACATGGGACAAATTGTTATTACAGGCTTTTCAGATGCGTCCCAACGAACTCCCCATCTTCAACAGCCACACCATCATCAATGGCCTCAATTTGGAACTGGGTACTAACAGTCAGATACAGCCGGCCATTAGTGTGCTCCATTCTCCACGCTCCGACGTTCGCTACTATCTACCGGATGGAAGCAGCCACACTCGTAATGGGCTATGGGTCTATAACCTACGCTTCTTTGGCAACCAACCAGCCAATCGGCCGGGACTTTTCTATAAAACAGAAGTAGGATACCAGACCAACCCGCATTTCAAGATGCGCGCTTACGCAGGCTATGCGCAAGCAGGATGGAACTTTACCCGTACACCTGGCGCTCCGGCGGTGAGTTATCGCTTTGCTTATTTTTCGGGCGACAACCCGGCAACAGTGGCTTACGAACGATGGGACGCCCTCTATACCGGTGGCAACGGGGAGCAATGGGTACAAGGATCGAACATGTATAAAATTGTGCAAAACTCCAATGAGATGTCTCATCTGGTGCAACTCGTCTACTCTCCATTTCCAAAGATACAGACAGTGACGCAGATATGGGCTTTCCTGGCACCGCAGACGAACAACCTCGGAGGGAATCCTGCACTTTCCGTACTGCAATCCAATTATTACGGGACGGAATTGAATCTGACGGTAAAGTACTTCCATTCCCGCCGCTGGTACTTCCACCTCAACACCGCCCTCACCTTTCCGGGAGAAGCTATACGCGACATTGTGCCCGACACAAAAAGTTGGTTCTGCCTTATGGCCTTTGCCCGATATTCATTGTAGAAGATTTAACGACTCATTTATAAATAAAATAAACGCATGGAAGTCCGAATCTATTCTCTGCTCTACTTGCTACTGACCACCTTCTGGTCTTGTACTCAAACAACAGTCAAAAGAGATACAGTCAAGTACCTTGATCTGAATTTATATATGGGTAAATGGTATGAAATAGCCCGTTTTAATCATCGCTTCGAATACAATCTGGTCGGTGTTACGACTGAACTGACAGCATTGCCTGATGGTAAAATAGGAATATATTATGTCGGGTACAGAGGAGGTCTGACAGGAGCTAAGAGGAGTACACAGGGATACATGCAACAACCGGATCCAAACAAACCCGGCGTACTTAAAGCCACGTTCTTGCTCGGCTTTACGCTCTATCATTACATTCTGGAATTGGATGAAAAGGATTACAGCTATGCCCTGATAGGAAGCGACCAGAACAATAACCTTTGGATTGTAAGCCGCACCCCCTGCCTGCCCACACAGACTGTGAATCACCTCTTAACCCAAGCCAAACGACACGGATACAACACGAAACGGCTGATTTGGGTGGAGCAACCGGACGACAACAAAATAAACGCAGTGCAGAAGTAGGCTAAACAACAAACGCCAGCCTACACGTTAAAGCGAATAATAAAGTTACTCCCCTTCCCTACTTCGCTCTCTACACGAATCGTACCACCATGCGCTTCTACAAAGTCCTTGCTGATGGCTAGTCCGAGGCCGCTACCTTGCACCTTCGTACCGGGTACGCGGAAATAGCGATCGAATATGCTTTGATGGTAGCGGGGGTCAATGCCCTTACCAAAGTCATGCACATAGATTTCGATCGTCTTGTCCGATTCGCGTGCGCCAATTACAATACGGCCTTGTTCGGGCGTATAGTGGATGGCGTTCGAAAGTAGGTTGGTCAGCACCCAAGCAATCTTTTCGCTGTCCACGAACAGTTTGGCTATCTTTTCCGGATACTCCACTTCGATGTGGCAACCGAAGCGCTCAGACTGCACACGGTTCGCCTTGATGGCGTAATCGATCAATTCGATAGGCTTGGTTATCTTAGGATTCAGTTGCAACTTACCAGTTTCCACCTGCGTCATTTTAAGCAGTTCGCCGGTGATTTCGAGAAGGCGGTCGCTACTCTCCTTAATGCTTTGCGAAAGAGCATGCTGCTCATCGTTCATCTCCCCTACGCGGCGGTCTTCCAGCAGTTGAAGACTCATCAAGATAGCAGATATAGGCGTCTTCAGTTCGTGCGAAATAGTAGAGATAAAGGTTGTCTTCGCCGAATCCAACTCCTTAAACTCAGTAATGTTTTTGAGCAATACGACGTTGCCTACACCTTGGTTGATACTTCCATTAGCATCGGCCACCCGAATCGGGATATACTTAGCCTGAAAGTAGCTTTCTTTGTTGTCGGCATAGATCTTGAGCGGCTCATTCTTCTCATTAGGTTGTACCAGTTCACGTACCAGACGACGTAAAAGGTCATTCTTCAGCGCCAGTTCGGGAGCGGAACGGCCAATCACATTCTCACGCTTCAGATTCAAGATGGTCAGTGCCTCGTCGTTGATGAAAAGGATTGAATAATCGCCGGCCAACCCAATAATAGGCTCGGTGATGCTATTTACAATTGCTTCTATGTATTTCTTGCCTTGTATGATATCGTCCAATGTACTACGGCGATATTCGGTCAGCCGCTCAGCCATACGATTGAAGGACTCGGCCACCTCGGCAAACTCCTGATCCTGCCCCAAGTCGAGGCGGCGCTCATAGTTATGACCCGCTATGTCCATAATGCCATCAGTCAGCGTACGGATGGGGCGGTTGATGGAGGTTGGCAAACGCAGTAACATCGCCACACCAATTAAGATGCAGATAGCCCCCACACTACTAATCCAGAACAAAGCGCGCTGCAAACCGGGACCGGCTGCCGGACTATCCGGCTCAGTGGCAGTCAATATTTGTAAGTTCACCACGGAGATAGCTACCAGCAAAACAATCATAGCTACTAGCAACCCGATACCAACGGTAAGTTTCGTTTTAATATTCATGATAAAAGGATTAAATCAACGTTTAACATAGAAAGATCACGGAGTAACTGCCTATACTTAAGCAGAGAAAAAAGCACCGAAAGCAAGCGAAGCCTAGGACGGCCTACGCACACCGAGCTAATCTGCCGCTCACGACATACACGGACAATTGCGTTCGGTATATTATCGGATTGCACCTGCACAACCTCTCCCCCCAGCTCTGTTGCCAAACGGAAATGGTTCGACAGATAGCGCTGATTGGCCAGTGGAATGCGGTCAATGCTTTCACGAGGCGTCTGCACGTAAAGGACAACAAAGGTTGTGTTATAACGCGTAGCCAATCGGGCAGCACGGCGAATCACACGGCGCGGAGTCTTTTCATGGCTACTTATACAAGCTAGAAACTTCTCGTGGCGCACGCCGGTATTGACCGGTACAGAGTTCTCCACCTTCTTTTCCACCCTCAGGGCTACCTCTTTGAGCGCCAACTCGCGGAGCTGAAGGATGTTCTCACTCTTAAAGAAGTTATCGAGAGCCGTCTGTACCTTTTCCGGCTTATAGATTTTTCCGGCTTTGAGGCGGGCAACCAACTCGTCGGCAGTAAGGTCTATATTGACCACTTCGTCGGCCAAACCGAGCACGCGGTCGGGGATGCGCTCTTTCACCTCTATGCCGGCAATGTCCTGAATCTCTTCGTTCAGTCCCTCGATATGCTGGATGTTAACGGCAGTAATGACGCTGATACCGGCTTCCAATATCTCCTCTACGTCTTGCCAACGTTTTTCGTTCGTGCTGCCGTCCACATTCGTATGCGCCAGTTCGTCCACAATGACCACTTCGGGATGGATAGCAAGGACAGCCTGCAGATCCATTTCCTCCATTTCCTTTCCCTTATAAAACAGTTTACGACGGGGAATGACGGGAAGGCCTGTTACCAATGCTTCCGTCTCCACCCGTTCGTGTGTTTCTATATAGCCGATCTGCACATCTATGCCACTCTTCAGCAACTCGTGCGCATCCTGAAGCATACGGTAGGACTTACCTACACCAGCAATCATACCTATATATATCTTAAAGTTTCCACGACGCGACTTCTTCAGCAGGTCGAGGAAATGTTGTACACTTTGCTCTCGGTTCATATTCTATGACATCTTCAGGTAAATAGTTAGGACAAAGATAGACAAAGCACAGATTACAGCCGATACAACGGCAGGCTTATTCAGAACTTTCATACTTTATTTTTTTGTGAATAATTATTTTAAGCTTAAAACAGATGGTTGAATCTTGCAGCACAACTGTCGGCTACTACTTATCGAAATCGCCTCCGGCGTAAGCCGGGCGTTTACGTACTCGTTTCATTTCATTTCATCAAGTGCCACGTTCAACTTCAATACATTTACCTTCTCCGGACCAAAGAGGCCAAACAAGGGAGACTCCGTTTGGGCATTCACTAGAGCCATCACCCTGTCGACTGATAATCCGCGGGCGGAGGCTACACGCTGAACCTGCACATAGGCTGCCTTCGGAGATATATCCGGATCAAGACCGGAGGCACTAGCCGTAACCATCTCAGAGGGTACTTCGGGACGAGCCAGATAGGGATGCGCAGCCATAAAAGTAGTAATGCGTTCCTCCACCTCAGTCAAATACTCCGGGTTAGAGGGTCCTTTATTACTACCGGCAGAAGCATCAGCCGCATAACCGGCAGCAGAGGGGCGACCCCAGAAATAGAGGGTATCTGCAAATTGCTGACCTACGTTCGTAGCGCCCACCACTTGCCCATCCAACGTAATCACGTCAGCATTGCCACCGTTCGGCCCTGCTATCCGAGCAAAAGCCCACAGCAAAAAGATATACGAAACGCTCAGCAACACACAGAAAGCAAGCGTTAGTTTAATTGATTTCAACAGATTTGATTTCATAACCTTGAATATTATAATTATACAAATAGAGAGACAACCATATCAATCAGCTTAATTCCAACGAACGGGGCAAGCAACCCGCCCAACCCATAGACAAGCAGGTTGCGACGAAGCAAGGCGCTGGCGCCAATCGGTTTGTAGGCCACACCACGCAAAGCCAATGGAATCAGCAACGGAATGATAATCGCATTAAAAATAATAGCACTCAGCACAGCGCTCTCCGGACTATGCAGCCCCATAACATTGAGGGCAGCAAGAGAAGGAATAGAGACCATAAACAGAGCAGGTACAATAGCAAAATACTTCGCTACATCATTTGCTATCGAGAAGGTAGTCAACGTACCACGCGTCATCAGCAATTGCTTGCCAATCTCCACGATCTCGATCAGTTTTGTCGGATCGTTATCCAGATCCACCATATTTCCTGCTTCTTTGGCTGCCTGCGTGCCACTATTCATGGCTACGCCGACGTTGGCTTGTGCCAGAGCAGGGGCATCGTTTGTGCCGTCGCCCATCATGGCAACCAGCTTGCCGGACTCCTGTTCCTTGCGGATATAGTTCATTTTATCCTCCGGCTTAGCCTCGGCAATGTAGTCATCTACACCGGCCTTCTCGGCAATATATTTTGCGGTCAGGGGGTTGTCACCCGTAACCATCACAGTCTTCACACCCATCTTGCGAAGGCGCTCGAAGCGTTCCTGTATGCCGGGCTTGATAATATCCTGTAGCTCGATAACGCCGATAATAAAATCGTCTTGCGACACCACAAGCGGCGTGCCGCCGTTGCCGGAAATGGAACGTACCGTCTCCTCAACTTCGGCCGGATAAAGGTTTCCGGCCGCTTCGCTCATCCGGCGAATCGCATCGAAAGCACCTTTACGAATGCGGATGCCATCCTTCAGATCAACACCTGAGGATTTCGTTTCGGCTGTAAACTTAACCATTCGCGCACCGCTTACATTCAGATCTCGAACTCGTACGCCCTGCTCACGTCCCAATTCTACTACAGATTTACCTTCCGGCGTCTCGTCCGAAACCGAAGCCAATAGGCAGGCCTCCACAAACGAGCGCTGATCGATGCCCTGAGCAGGATAAAAGCGGGTAGCTTTGCGGTTACCAATCGTAATCGTGCCGGTCTTGTCCAGCAACAGGGTGTCAATATCTCCGGCCGTCTCCACGGCTTTGCCCGATTTGGTAATCACGTTGGCACGCAGCGCACGGTCCATTCCAGCAATTCCGATAGCAGAAAGCAATCCACCAATCGTAGTCGGTATCAGACAAACAAAGAGGGATATATAGGCAGCCATCGTAATATGCGTACCCGAAAAGGCGGCCATCGGCTCCAGCGTTGTGCAGACAATCACAAAAACGAGCGTAAATCCGGCCAAAAGAATCGTAAGAGCGATCTCGTTCGGAGTCTTCTTACGCGATGCCCCTTCCACCAAAGCAATCATCTTATCCAAAAAACTCTCGCCGGGCTGGGTAGTAACCATTACCTGAATCTGATCGGAAAGCACCTTTGTACCCCCCGTAACCGAGCTCTTGTCTCCGCCCGCTTCGCGAATCACGGGAGCGGACTCACCAGTAATCGCACTTTCGTCTATCGAGGCAAGCCCCTCAATAATCTCTCCGTCCGAAGGAATCGTGTCTCCAGCTTCGCATACAAACAGATCACCCTTTTTTAGCTTCGAACTGCTGACGACCGTAACCTCGCCTTTCGCACTGATGCGCTTGGCGGGTGTCTCCTCCCGCGTCTTGCGGAGACTGTCAGCCTGCGCCTTACCTCTTGCTTCGGCAATGGCCTCTGCAAAGTTGGCAAACAGGAGGGTGAGGAACAAAATAAGAAAGACAAAGATGTTATAACCAAACGTGCCTTGCGTCTGATTGTCGGTAGCGGCAAACCAAAGAGTAACAATCAGCATCACAAACGTTACAACCTCCACGATAAACATCGTCGGATTGCGAAACATCGTCCGCGGATTCAGCTTAACAAACGATTGCTTTAAACTCTCTATTACAAGCTCCTTTGGAAACAAAGAAGCGGATTTATTATTCTTCATACTCTTATACTATATCTGTCGGTATTAATTCATACTAAAATGTTCAGCAATCGGCCCCAGCGCCAAGGCGGGAAAGAATGCTAGCGCGGCAATAATCACAATAACGGTAAATGTCATCAGGCCGAACGTCACCGTGTCCGTCCGTAGCGTACCTGCACTTTCGGGAACAAACTTCTTCTCAGCCAGCAAGCCGGCAATAGCCACCTGCCCTACGATGGGAAGGAAACGACTCAGCAGCAAAACAACGCCGCAAGCAATATTCCAGAACGGAGTATTATCCCCCAGCCCTTCGAAGCCGGAACCATTGTTGGCGGCTACCGAGGTGAACTCGTATAACATCTCACTAAAGCCATGGTGCGAAGGGTTGCTCAGCCACGCTCCGGCCAATTCACTATTCCCCGAAGCCAGATGGGCAGCAATTCCCGTACCCGTCAAAATCAATAGCGGATGGAGAAGGGCAACGGCTATCGCTATCTTCATCTCTCTAGCCTCCACCTTCTTGCCCAGAAACTCAGGCGTACGTCCCACCATCAGCCCGCTGATAAAGACAGCGATGATAATAAACACGTAATAGTTCATAAAGCCTACCCCAACCCCGCCGAACCAAGTGTTCGTCTGCATGTTGAGCATCTCCGTCAGGCCGGAAAGAGGCATCATGCTGTCGTGCATTCCGTTGACCGAACCACTGGAAGTAGCCGTGGCAACAGCGCTCCATAACGCCGTGCCGGTAGCTCCGATGCGCGACTCCTTCCCCTCCATTGCGCCGCTGCTCTGGTCGATACCCATATGGCTGATGGCAGGATTGCCGTTCGTCTCAGTATAGACATTCGCACCAATACCTGCTAGCAAAGCCATCAGCATAACACCGTATATAACAGCTGCCAGCTTCCGACGCTTCAGGTAGAAACCAAGCGCCACGATCATCGCCATAGGGATCAGCAGGATGGAGCAACACTCCACCATATTAGTCAGGTAGGTAGGATTCTCAAGCGGATGGGCAGCGTTCGTGCCAAAGTAACCTCCCCCATTCGTACCCAACTGTTTGATAGGAATAATGGCTGCAGCTGGTCCTTGCGAGACAAATTGCTCCACACCCTCCAGCGTAGTGAGCCGCATCTTCCCCTCGAAACCCATCGGCGTGCCTTGCAGAATCAGAACGAACCCGACCAGCAGCGAAAGAGGCAGCAGAATGCGCGTCACACTCTTTACCAGATAGTCCCAAAAGTTGCCAATCGTCCTTGCACTCTTACCCGCCATCGCCTTAAAGACACCCGCCATGGCCGCCATACCCGTTGCTGCCGTAATAAACTGGAACAACATAATAACATACAACTGCGTAAAATAGGTCAACCCACTTTCGCCACTATAATGCTGCTCGTTACAATTGACCAGAAAGCTAACGCAAGTATTAAAAGCCTGATGCAAACTCTGCGCCCCGTTAGCATCCGGATTGAGAGGTAAAAGGTGTTGAGCAAGCAATAAGATCATTCCCCAAAAGAACCAAAAGAGGTTCAACGTAAGCAACGCTTTGAGGAAACTCCGCCATCCCATCTCTTCGTTCGGATTGATAGCGCACAGCTTAAACATCCACCGCTCCACAGGAGCCATAAAACTCATCCAATCCCTCTCGCCCTTATATACTCGGGCAATGTGTATGCCCAGCGGATAGCTTAGTGCCGCTACGAGCACAATCTGCGCAATACTACCCATTAATTCCGTATTCATCATTTCCTCTAAATTATGAGATTAAAACTTCTCGGGTTTAACCAATACATACATCAAATACCCGAAGATACCCACTGCCAGCAGGCACATTCCTAAATAGAATACAAACTCTTCCATACTTTCTTTTTTCTTTCATTGTTATACATATTTGCTCTTTCATGCTCATCATACTCAATGCGAATTACGTGCCAAAAGCAACAAGAAAATGGTAAGAAACTAGGCTTCATTTTATTAAGCAACAATACGCCTTTAGGCAATAAAAACATACCCTTCCAAAATGGAAGGGTATGTTTTCAAAATGGAGCGGATAAAAGTAAAGCACCTAC
>JAVVRI010000005.1:0-40280 GCA_036654795.1 Tannerellaceae bacterium | reverse complement strand
TGGACGACTATCACTTTACCGTGTCATACCGATGACTTTTGGAAATGGCACCGATGAGTTGGAAAAGTCATCGGTATGTACGTTGGGGGCTTATCGGGCAAAAAAAAGGGAGTAAAGCACCATGAAAAAAAGGTGTCGGTACAAGGTCTTCCAACTTTTTTTTTGGCCGGAGGAGTGTCTTTTCAATGGAAACTTTAAAGAGATGGCATCACTACAAATTATAGATAAACCACAAACTTTCATTATGCTATTTTGTTTGGCGATAATTGAACTGGAAATAGACAAGATAAACTGACCTGATTTATATTCAAATATACTTTGCTATCAAAATGTAAGTTTGTACCTTTGTCGTAGTTAACGATAATCATCTATAAATTATAACTAGAATATGGAAACAAAACTATCGAATGAAACTCGTATTGAAAGTGATTTAATCGGTGCTCGTGAGATTCCGGAAAGCGCATTATATGGTGTGCAAACCTTGCGCGGGATTGAAAACTTTCCTATCAGTAACTTTCATCTCAATGAATACCCTTTGTTTATTAATGGTTTGGCTATAACCAAAATGGCCGCCGCTATGGCAAACTATGAGTTGGAACTGCTGACGAAAGATCAAAAAGAGGCCGTTGTCATGGCATGCCAGGAGATTTTGAAGGGCAAACATCATAACCAGTTCCCGGTAGATATGATACAAGGTGGTGCAGGTACGTCCACTAACATGAATGCGAACGAGGTTATTGCTAACCTTGCATTGGAAATCATGGGGCATAAGCGGGGCGAATATCAATATTGCTCACCCAATGACATTGTAAACTGCTCACAGTCTACGAATGATGCTTACCCTACCGCCATTCATATTGGTATGTATTATTCTCATCTGCGTATGTTGCCGCATTTGGAAGCCCTGATTGCTGCTTTCCGTAAAAAGGGAGAGGAATTTGCGCATGTCATCAAGATGGGACGTACACAGTTGGAAGATGCTGTTCCGATGACTTTGGGACAAACGTTCAATGGTTTTGCTAGTATTCTGAATGATGAAATTCTTCATTTAAATCAGGCTGCCGCCGATTTCTTAACCGTAAACATGGGAGCTACTGCGATAGGAACGGGTATTTGTGCAGAGCCGGATTATGCTGAAAAATGTGTTGCTGCGCTACGAGAAGTGTCCAAGTTAGATTTCAAATTGTCCGAAGATTTGGTTGGTGCCACGTCGGATACTTCCTGCTTGGTGGGATATGCTTCTGCTTTGAAGCGACTGGCTGTGAAACTGAATAAGATATGTAATGACTTGCGTCTGTTGGCTAGTGGACCGCGCTGCGGATTAGGTGAATTCAATTTGCCGGCCATGCAACCGGGTTCTTCTATCATGCCGGGCAAAGTGAATCCGGTAATCCCTGAAGTGATGAACCAGATTTGCTATAAGGTGATAGGAAATGAATTGTGTGTTACGATGGCAGGCGAAGCGGCTCAAATGGAGTTGAACGCTATGGAGCCGGTGATGGCACAATGTTGCTTTGAATCGATCGATTTGATGGTGAATGGCTTTGAAACCTTGCGTACTCGTTGCGTGGAAGGCATTACGGCTAACGCAGAACATTGCAAGACGGAAGTACATAATAGTATCGGTATTGTAACTGCTTTGAATCCGATTATTGGCTATAAGAACTCTACTAAAATTGCAAAAGAGGCTTTGTCAACAGGAAGAAGCGTTTATGAACTCGTATTGGAGCATGGCATTTTGAATAAGGAAGAGTTGGATACAATCCTAAGTCCTGAAAACATGTTACACCCGGTTAAACTGGATATTAAACCAAGAAAATAGAACATCAGACAATAAAAAAGCCACCGTATGTCAACAGACATAACGGTGGCTTTTTTATTATCAGGGGAATTGCCCTTCTTACATCTTGTAGTAACCCAGATCTTCTCGATCGAATTTGCTGATGTATGAGAGGATTTTGTCTACTTCTGCTTGTCCGTAGTTGATGTATACTTCGGCGGAGCGGCGGAAACTTTCGTTTGCGTTGGCATCCTGAAGGAGGAGGTAGCCAAACACACAATGTGAGGCAGCTTCCACCATGCGGCGAGCTTGGAAGTCGATGTATTCGTTGTCCTTTGTCTCTATCACCATGGCTACAATCTTTTCATACTGATTGGTCATGACCGTCAGTTTGTTTTTCAGATCTTGTAGTTCCGGTTTGTAGTTGAGACCTTCATATTCGCGGATTTGAGCCAGATAGGTGCCGGTCGTTACGTGGCGGATAGCGGCTACTACTTGTAGCTGCGTTGTGCCTTCGTAGATGTTTGTGATGCGGGCATCACGGTAGAGGCGTTCGCATGCATAGTCCTTCATGAATCCTGAACCGCCGTGTATCTGGATGGCGTCGTAGGCGTTCTGATTGGCATATTCGGTTGTCATACCCTTACCCATGGGCGTAAAGGCATCGGCCAACTTACTGTACTTCTTCATCTCCGTACGTTCTTCCGGCGTTAGTTTACGTTCTTTCGAAATGTCCTCCAACACCTTGTATATATCTACAAAGCGGGCAGTTTCGTAAAGCATGGAGCGGGAAGCATCAGCCTTGGCACGCATCATGGCTAACATTTCATATACGGCGGGAAATTCGATGATGGCTTTGCCGAACTGTCGGCGCTCTCCGGCATAGGAGAGTCCTTCGCGGTAAGCGGCTTCGCTTAACCCTACGGCTTGTGCCATGATGCCCAGACGGGCACCGTTCATCAAGGCCATTACGTATTTAATAAGGCCTAGCTTACGGTCGCCACACAGTTCTGCCTTTGCATGCTTGTAGACTAACTCGCAAGTAGGTGAGCCTTTAATACCCATCTTGTTTTCAATGCGGCGTACGTTTACTCCTCCGTTCTTCTTGTCGTAGATGAACATGGAGAGACCACGGCCATCCTTTGTTCCCTCTTCCGAACGTGCGAGGACGAGGTGAATATCTGCATCACCGTTGGTGATGAAGCGTTTCACGCCGTTCAGGTACCAACAGTTATCCTGCTCGCTGTATGTGGCTTTGAGCATAACGGACTGAAGGTCGGAACCTGCATCGGGCTCGGTTAAGTCCATTGACATGGTTTCGCCTCCACATACGCGCGGTATGTAGCGTTGACGTTGGTCTTCGTTACCGAATTCATAGAGCGTTTCGGCACAATCCTGCAACCCCCAAAGGTTTTCAAATCCGGCGTCGGCGCGCGACACGAGGTCGGCAGCCATAATATAAGGTACGATCGGGAAGTTTAGTCCTGTATAACGACGGGGCATAGCGATACCCATCAGGCCGGCTTTACGCACAGCCTCCAGGTTATGTTGTGTCCCGGCGGCGTAGGTAACGCGACCGGCGGCTACTGTCGGGCCGTCATGATCCACGCTTTCTGCGTTGGGGGCAATGATGTCTCCACAGATTTCGCCAACAATTTCCAGTACTTTCTCGTAACTGTCCATTGCGTCTTCGAAGTCGATCGGAGCGTAATCGAATGAATCTTTCTCGGCATAGCCGCGTTCTTTCAGCTCCACAATGCGCTTCATCAACGGATGATGCAAGTGATGCTTCATGCTGGGGTTATCTAAATAGAAATTTGCCATAGTTACTTCGTGTTCTTTTTGTAATACTTAATCATCTTGGGAAGCACCTCTTCCACCGTCCCTGTTATAACATAATCGGCAATGGTATTGATGGGGGCATTCGGGTCATTATTGATAGAAATAATGATGGAACTCTCTTGCATTCCCGCGATGTGTTGAATCTGCCCAGAGATGCCACAGGCAATATAGAGTTTCGGGCGGACGGTTACACCGGTCTGTCCGATCTGACGGTCGTGCTCGGTGTATCCGGCATCCACGGCAGCGCGCGAGGCTCCTACTTCGCCACCAATTACGGTAGCCAGATCGTGCAGCAACTGGAAGTTTTCTTTCGAGCCAACTCCGTAACCACCGGCAACGATGATGGGCGAGCCTTTAATGTTCGTCTTGCTCTTTTCCATGTGGCGATCTATGACGGTAACAACGAAGTCTGTATCGCTCACGTACTTGCTCACGTCATGATTTTTGATCTCACCTTTAAAAGCAGGATCAAGTATTGCTTTTTTCATCACCCCTTCGCGTACGGTAGCCATCTGTGGACGGCATTCGGGGTTGATGATGGTGGCTACGATGTTACCACCGAAGGCAGGGCGAATCTGATAGAGCAAGTTCTTATATACCTTATTATCTTTCTTTTCTTCATGGTCGCCTATCTCCAGAGAGGTACAGTCGGCCGTTAGTCCGCTTCCGGCAGCTGATGAGACGCGTGGCCCCAAGTCGCGCCCAATACTGGATGCGCCCATCAAGGCAATCTGTGGCAACTCTTCTTTAAAGAGATTTACCAGAATAGCCGTGTGCGGTTGCGAGGTGTAAGGATAGAGGCGTGTGTCGTCAAAGAGATGGAGCACGTCCACCCCATAAGGGAATACCTGTGGGGCGATCCCTTCCAGGTTAGAACCAATGGCAATTGCCTCCAGTTTGCAACCCAGCGTAGTGGCTAGGGAGTGTCCTTTGGTAAGCAGTTCCAAACTTACATCGGCTACGATGCCGTCTTCTATTTCGCAATATACAAATAAGTTGTTCATGTTATCCAATCGTATGGTTTGCAATTAATTCTTTCATTAACTCTTCGATCTCGCTATCGGTCGGTGCCAGCGTTTTACTTTCTTTTGCTTGGAAGATGACGCTTTCAATCTTTTTCACCTTCGTAGGCGATCCGGAGAGGCCGCATAGTTTGACGTCCGCGTTTACGTCGGTAACGCTCCATTCCTGTAAATCGAGGTAGGGGCGGAGGTTGAATAGCTCTGTATAGTCCGTAGTCGCTTCCTGCTTTTCGGTAACGGTCTTGGCATGCTTGTATTTTTGTACAAACTTAGCGTTGCGCGGGCGGCAGTCCGGAGCAGTGCCATTGACGGTAATCACGATAGGCAGTTGTCCTGCTACCGTTTCAATACCTCTTTCCAAGCGGCGTTTTACGATTACTTTGCCGTCTTCTACTTTCAAAATGTCCTCTGCATAGGTAATCTGGCTCAGTCCTAATTTCTCGGCTACCTGCGGACCTACCTGTGCGGTGTCTCCGTCGATCGCTTGACGACCGCAAATAATCAGATCAAAGTCCTTTATTTTACGAATAGCCATTGCGATTGCATACGATGTAGCCAACGTGTCAGCCCCGGCAAAGGCACGGTCGGTCAATAAAAAGCCGCCGTCAGCTCCGCGATATAAACCTTCGCGAATGATTTCGGCGGCACGTCCCGGACCCATAGTCAATAGGGTGACTGTTGTGCCGGGATAGGCATCTTTCAGGCGAAGTGCCTGCTCCAATGCGTTCAGGTCTTCCGGATTAAAGATAGCAGGAAGCGCGGCGCGATTTACCGTCCCGTCAGCTTTCATTGCATCCTTTCCCACATTACGTGTGTCAGGTACCTGTTTTGCTAAAACAATAATTCTTAAACTCATCTTTTATAGGAATATTAGATTTCTATTGTCCTGTGAATACGTTTGATACTTACTAATAAGCACCGAGGTGCAAAAGTAATCAAACATTCTTTATATCAAAGAATATTCTTTTGGAAAGTGCACACTCTATCTTCTTTTGAGCATATATCTGGCTGAAAGTATACCTACAATTAGATCAAAGCATTACTCTAATTATACTTTTGAGCTAGCTCGAAATCAATTTTGAGCCTGCTCAAAAACAATTACCAGCTTGCTCAAAAACAATTTTGAGCAGGCTCAAAAGTATAATAGCATATAGGCTGCAGGGCAAAACATCCGCTCTTTTGTATTAATATACTGCCTATTGAGAGCTAGTGCGTCTGCCTATAGTACAACTGCCAGCTACTACTTATTTGCTATTTTGCACAAAAATGTGATAATTTCGACCTGTTTTGAATGAATTAAAAACAGGATTGTTTGTTAAAAGCACCGTATCTTTGCCGCTGTTAAAAGATGATAGAAAAACGACTATTCTCAATGAGTTGTTTGAAGAACTGAATCTGAATAATTACAATCCTATTAAAGCCTTTCCTAAGGTGTATGGGACGTTCCTATTTATTTATAGACTTTTTTAGTAATTAATTATACGCAAAAGAAAAATGGAAAATCAAATTAAACCAGCATCCGGTAAATTGGGTGTTTTGGTTGTAGGTTTGGGGGGAGCAGTGTCTTCTACCTTTGTAGTGGGAACCTTAGCCACCCGTAAAGGACTAACGAAACCGATTGGTTCTTTGACTCAGATGGATACGATCCGTTTAGGCAAGAGAAATGAGAACAAATTTCCCATGATTAAAGATGTCGTTCCTTTGAGTGATTTAAACAGTTTGGTGTTTGGTGGCTGGGATATGTTCCCTGAAAATGTTTATGAAGCTGCCGTTCATGCCGAAGTATTACAACAGAAAGACCTTGACGGAGTAAAAGAGGAATTGCAGGCTATCAAGCCGATGCCAGCCGCTTTCGATCATGAATGGGTAAAACGCCTGAACGGTACGCATATTAAGAATGCAGCAACCCGTTGGGAAATGATGGAACAGGTTCGAGAGGACATCCGTAACTTCAAGCAGACAAATGGTTGCGAGCGTATCGTCGTAATCTGGGCTGCCAGTACGGAGATCTATCTGCCGTTGTGTGATGAGCATAAATCGCTGGCAGCACTCGAAAAGGCAATGAAGGAAAACAAGACGGATAAAGTTTCTCCGAGTATGTGTTACGCTTATGCAGCCATTGCTGAGGGTGCACCGTTCATTATGGGTGCTCCGAATCTTTGTGTTGACACGCCTGCTATGTGGGAATTTTCTCAACGCGAAGGCGTTGCTATCTGTGGAAAAGACTTTAAGACCGGCCAGACATTGATGAAGACAGTGCTTGCCCCGATGCTGAAACGGCGTATGTTAGGTCTTGACGGATGGTTCTCTACAAACATTTTGGGTAACCGTGACGGCGAAGTGTTGGACGATCCCGAAAACTTCAAGACGAAAGAGGTGAGCAAGCTGTCTGTTATCGACACCATCCTGCAGCCTGACCTTTATCCTGACCTTTATGGTAATATCTATCATAAGGTACGTATCAACTACTACCCGCCCCGCAAGGATAACAAAGAGGGATGGGATAATATCGACATTGTTGGCTGGATGGGCTATCCGATGCAGTTGAAGGTCGATTTCCTTTGCCGCGACTCTATTCTGGCTGCTCCGCTGGTGTTAGACCTTGTGCTGTTTACCGACTTGGCACAACGTGCCGGCATGAGTGGCATCCAGAGCTGGCTGTCGTTCTACTTTAAGAGCCCAATGCACGACTTCGATCATATACCCGAACATGATCTTTTCATCCAATGCACCAAAATGAAGAATACACTTCGTAAGATGGTGGGTGAAGAGACGCTCGATTATATTGACTAATCGACTGTATTGCTCATGCACTATGCTATTATAGCGGCGGGACAAGGGTCCCGCCTCGCTACCGAAGGATCCCCGCTTCCGAAACCGTTGGTCGAACTCAATGGGCAGCCGCTCATTGAACGTCTTCTCCAACTCTTTCTGGCAAACGGGGCTCAGTCGGTTAGTGTTATTATTAATGAAGAGATGCCTCTGGTGAGGCACTATCTGGAGCAGATGAACTATCCTGTCCCGCTGCATATCCATGTCCAATCCACACCGGACTCACTGCACAGTTTTTATGCCCTAATGCCCTATTTGCGTGGTTGCGGAAAGTTCTGTTTGACCACGGTAGATCCTGTCTTTCCCGAACAAGAATTTGCTTCTTATATCCATGCTTTCGAGGTGGATCGTGCGCATGATGCCCTGATGGCTGTTACCGATTATATTGACGACGAGAAGCCACTTTATGTGGAGACCGATGCTGATCTTTGCGTTACTGCCTATCGCAACGAAGTCTATCCGAATGCACGTTACATTTCCGGTGGTATCTATTGCATGAACGAACGGGTCTTTCCGCTTCTCGAAGAGGCTATAGGGGCGGGAATGTCGCGTATGCGCAATTTCCAACGGCGGATGGTGGAGTCTGGATTGCAGGTACATGCTTATCCCTTCACCAAGATTATTGATGTAGACCATTTGTCCGATGTGGCAAAAGCCGAACAATTACTTAAAGAAACAAACGAATGAAACCAATAGTATTAGCTGGCGTACAGCGTCATTCGCTTTTCTCGCCCAACAATGTGGGCAACGATGCTACAATCTTTAACGCCACAGCTGCCTGTTTGCGCCAAGCTGGCTATGAGGTGAACTTATATACCGAACAGGAGTTTCTGGGCGGCCGCGTTGCTGAGTCTTGCCTGATAACAATGATGCGCAGCGAACAAGCTATTCGCCGCCTGCAAAGCATGGAGCGTCAGGGATGCTTGGCTGTTAATTCAGGCTTTGGTATTGAAAATTGCACACGTGAGCGGATGACTAATTTGTTGATTAACCATCACATTCCTCATCCACGAAGCTTGGTTCTGGATACCGAAAAGACATTATGTAAGGAGCTTTTACCTGCTTGGTTTACGCCTTGTTGGGTGAAGCGTGCCGACTTTCATGCTATCCATCGTGAGGATGTCACTCAGGTAAGTAATCCGGATGAATTGGCCGAAGTCATTGCTGAATATGCTGCACGAGGTATTTCGCGTGTTGTTATCAATGAACACTTAGCGGGCGATTTGGTGAAATTTTACGGAGTGGCCGGAAGCGATTTCTTTTATTGGTTCTATCCGTACGAAGCAAATCACAGCAAGTTTGGATTGGAAGAGATTAATGGCAAACCGAAAGGGATCCACTTTTCCCTTGACGGCTTAAAAGCTATTTGCGATACTGCTGCGCGTGCATTAGGTATTACGGTTTATGGGGGCGATGGCATTGTCTCCCGCGATGGCACTGTTCGTGTAATCGATTTCAATGACTGGCCTAGCTTTGCTCCTTGTCGTGAAGAGGCTTCCCGTGCGATAGCCCGTATGGTAGTCCTTTTATTAACAAATAAAGAAAGTAAATAATAATGAAACAAGATACTCCCTCACTCGCCTCCTCGCTTAAATCGGCCGACACCGAAGAGTTTATTGATCTGTTGTTCTATCGACCGATTGGCTACCGTTGGGCATTGCTCTTCCGCCAGATGGGCGTTACGCCAAATGCAGTTACCATCCTTTCAATCTTTTTGGGGGTGGCGGCCGGTATACTCTTTTATTACACCAACTTGTGGTTGAATGTGGTGGGGATGTTGCTCCTTGTCTGGGCGAATATGTATGACAGTGCCGATGGCCAGCTTGCTCGTATGACGGGACAGAAGTCGGAGATAGGTCGCATCCTCGACGGTGTGTCGGGCGATTGCTGGTTTATCGCTATCTATGTCGCCATTTGTCTGCGCCTTACGCCTGAGTGGGGGATCTGGATCTGGCTGTTGGCCGCTGTTGCCGGCTTTTGCCATAGCAAACAGGCTGCCTTGGCCGATTATTATCGCAATATCCATCTGCTTTTTCTGAAAGGAAAGGCTGGCAGCGAGTTCGACAACTCCCGGCAGCAGCGCGAAAAGTTTCGCTCCATGTCTTGGGGCGGTAATCTGATTTCGAAGCTATTCTGCTTTTTCTACACCAATTACACCGCTTCGCAGGAGCAGTTGACGCCTCGTTTTCAACGCCTTTTTACCTCGTTGCAGCAGCGTTATGGTGACCAAGTGCCGCAGGAATGGCGCGACCGGTTTCGTGCCTATAGTCTCCCGCTGATGAAATATACCAACATACTCTCGTTTAATACCCGTGTAATTGCGCTGTTTATTTGTATTCTGTTAAATATTCCGTGGGCTTACTTTGTTTTTGAACTTGTTGTGATGAATGCGTTATTGATCTATATGAGGTGGAGGCACGAGTCTCTTTGCCGTGATTTGTTTGCTGAAGATGCTCTACGGTAATTACTGAATATTATGCAGATAATTTAACCCTTTTGCCTACCGTTTCAGTATTTCTATTAACGCACAAATAATTCTTTTGTCTCGATAACGGTTTTATAGTGTCATGTAAGTATCTTTGTCGCGAGATAAAACTAAGTAAGATAGAACGAATGGAAGAACTTAAACATGAGTGTGGGGTTGCAATGGTTCGGCTGTTGAAGCCGCTGGAATATTACCATAATAAGTATGGCAGCTGGATGTACGGACTCAACAAGCTTTATCTGTTGATGGAGAAACAGCATAATCGAGGGCAGGAGGGGGCAGGATTGGCCTGCGTCAAGCTGGAAGTCAAGCCGGGAGAAGAGTATATGTTTCGCGAACGTTCCACCGGTACAGGCGCTATTACTGAGATTTTTGCCGCGGTGCATGAGCATTACAAAGACCTTTCTCCTGAGCAACTGAATGATCCCTTTTTCGCCAAGACTCATCTCCCCTTTGCGGGTGAACTATACATGGGTCATCTCCGATACAGCACTACCGGACGTTCCGGTCTTTCTTATATCCATCCTTTTCTACGCCGTAACAATTGGCGAGCCAAGAACCTGGCTCTTTGCGGCAATTTCAATCTGACAAACGTAGACGATATTTTTAAGGAGATCACCTCCATTGGCCAGCATCCGCGCAAGTTTGCCGATACTTATATTCTGTTGGAACAGATGGGGCATCGGCTGGACCGTGAGGTGGAGCGCCTTTACCGCCAATGTGAGGCGGAAGGGCTTAGCGGCATGGATATAACCCATGCTATCGAGGCACGGGTAGATATGGGCAATGTGCTCAAACGCTGCGCCCCGCTATGGGATGGTGGTTACGTGATTTGCGGACTGACCGGAAGTGGCGAGTCCTTCAGCTTGCGCGATCCTTGGGGCATTCGTCCTGCCTTTTACTATGTAGACGACGAGATTGTGGTATTGGCCTCCGAGCGTCCTGTTATCCAGACCGCCATGAATGTGCAGGTGGACGACGTGCGGGAATTGAAGCCCGGCGAAGCTGTCTTTATCAGTAAGGACGGACACTTTCGCACGGCTCAGGTGCTTGCCCCGCGCAAGCTGCAAGCCTGCTCTTTCGAGCGTATTTATTTTTCGCGCGGAAGTGATGTGGACATCTATCGTGAGCGGAAACGTCTGGGCGAAAACCTAGTGCATCCCATCCTCAAAACGGTGGATTACGACTTGCGCCACACCGTCTTCTCCTTCATTCCTAACACGGCTGAGGTGGCCTACTTCGGCATGCTGGAGGGACTTAACAACTTCCTGAACAAACAGAAAAGGGATTGGATAGCCGATCGCCGCCACCTGATGCAGGAGAAGGAACTGGAAGAGATCCTCTCCATGCGCATCCGCAGTGAGAAGGTGGCTATCAAGGACATCAAGCTCCGCACTTTCATTGCCGAAGGGAATACGCGCAATGACTTAGCGGCACATGTATATGACATCACGTATGGCAGCATCGTCCCTAACGTGGATAATCTGGTGGTGATAGACGATAGCATCGTACGTGGTACGACATTACGTCAAAGCATCATTGGCATCCTCGACCGTCTGCACCCGAAGAAGATCGTAATTGTTTCCTCCTCGCCGCAAGTGCGCTATCCGGATTGTTATGGCATCGACATGAGTCGCATGAGCGAGTTTATTGCCTTTAAGGCAACTATTGCCCTTCTGCGGGAGCGCGGTCAGGAGGCTGTTATCCTCGAAGCCTATCGTAAGGCGAAGCAGCAACTTGCCCAGCCGCCTGAGACTCTGATTAATTACGTAAAGGAGATATATGCCTCCTTCAGTCCCGAAGAGATTTCCGCTAAGATGGCGGAGTTGCTTACTCCTTCAGACACGAAGGCAAAGGTGGAGATTGTCTATCAGACCCTTGAAGGCCTGCATGCCTCTTGCCCTGATCATCCGGGCGATTGGTACTTCTCCGGCAACTATCCTACGCCCGGTGGTGTGCGGATGGTAAACAATGCCTACATTCATTATATAGAAGAAGAGTATTTAGTTAAATGACACAACATATAGCATCTATGCAAACAAACAGAACAGCCACGCTATTGTTAGACGATGGCAGTATCTATTCCGGTTTTTCCTTTGGCTACGAGAAGATGGCGCAAGGGGAAGTAGTGTTCAACACCGCCATGACAGGCTATCCCGAAAGCCTAACCGACCCTTCGTATGCCGGCCAACTGATGGTACTCACCTTTCCGTTGGTGGGTAATTATGGAGTGCCGCTCCGTACCTTTCAGCCAAACGGAATCTCCACCTTTTTGGAGAGCGAGAGGATACATGCCGAAGCTATTATCGTGAGCGATTACAGTAGCGAATACAGCCATTGGAACGCTGCCTGTAGTTTGGGCGATTGGCTCAAAGAGGAGCAGATTCCCGGTATTTACGGCATTGATACCCGTGCCCTGACCAAGAAGCTTCGTGAACACGGAGTGATGATGGGGCGGATTATAATTGACAATGGACAAGGTTTAATTGACAATGAAAAGAACCTGCCCTTTCCAGACTATGGAGCAGTGAACTACGTGGATCGCGTCAGTTGCAAAGAGGTCATCACCTACACCCCCTCTTCTATTTGTCAATATTCGAATGTCACACCACAATATAACAAGACCGTCGTACTGTTGGATTGCGGCGTGAAGCATAACATTATCCGCAGCTTATTGAAGCGTGGCGTAACAGTGAAGCGCGTGCCTTGGAACTATGACTTCAATGCGTTGGAGTATGACGGTTTGTTCCTGAGCAACGGCCCCGGCGATCCGGAAACATGCGATGCTGCCGTAACTCACATTCGCCAAGCGCTTGGTGGCGACAAGCCCATTTGTGGTATCTGTATGGGTAATCAGTTGTTGGCAAAGGCAGGTGGCGCTTCCATCTACAAATTGAAGTATGGCCACCGCAGTCATAACCAGCCCGTGCGTCGCGTGGGCACAGAGCGTTGCTTTATTACTTCGCAAAATCATGGTTACGCTGTGGATAACGATACGTTGGGAGCAGACTGGGAACCGCTGTTCATCAATATGAACGACGGCACGAATGAGGGCATTCGCCATAAGTCGAAACCCTTCTTCTCGGCACAGTTCCATCCAGAGGCTTGTAGTGGTCCGACGGATACCGAGTTCTTGTTCGATGAGTTCGTGAAGTTGCTTTAGTACCCAATACCTTTTAAAATAACATTCTGTATGAAACGAGAAGATATAAAGAAAGTCCTGATACTCGGTTCCGGTGCTCTTAAGATTGGAGAGGCTGGTGAGTTCGATTATTCAGGCAGCCAGGCGCTGAAAGCCATCAAGGAAGAGGGCATCCATACGGTGCTGATCAATCCGAATATCGCTACTGTGCAGACATCAGACGGGGTGGCGGATACCGTCTACTTCCTGCCCGTAACACCCTTCTTTGTTGAGAAGGTAATTGCCAAAGAACGTCCCGAAGGCATACTGCTGGCTTTTGGTGGACAGACGGCGCTCAACTGTGGCGTGGCGCTCTACGAGAGCGGCGTGCTTGAAAAGTATAATGTTCGTGTACTTGGTACTCCTGTGCAAGCCATTATGGATACCGAGGATCGCGAACTGTTTGTCCATAAACTGGATGAGATCAACGTAAAGACCATCAAGAGCGAAGCGGTAGGCGACATTGTGAATGCTCGCCGTGCTGCTGCGGAGTTGGGCTATCCGGTTATTGTCCGTGCGGCCTATGCTTTGGGCGGTCTTGGCTCCGGCTTCTGCGACAACGAGCAAGAACTGAATGTATTGGTGGAAAAAGCCTTTTCCTTCTCGCCACAGGTATTGGTGGAGAAGAGCCTGAAAGGTTGGAAAGAGATAGAATACGAGGTGGTGCGCGACCGCTTCGACAATTGTATCACGGTCTGCAACATGGAGAATTTCGACCCTCTTGGTATCCATACCGGCGAGAGTATCGTGATTGCCCCTTCGCAAACCCTGACCAATGCCGAATATCATAAGTTGCGCGAATTGGCTATCCGTATTATTCGCCATATTGGTATCGTAGGGGAGTGTAACGTGCAGTATGCTTTCGATCCCGAAAGCGAGGACTATCGGGTGATCGAGGTGAACGCCCGCCTTTCGCGCTCCTCCGCATTAGCCTCGAAAGCTACCGGCTATCCGTTGGCCTTTGTGGCAGCCAAGCTGGGACTCGGTTACGGATTGTTCGACTTGAAGAACTCAGTGACGAAGACTACGAGCGCCTTCTTTGAACCTGCGCTGGACTATGTGGTCTGCAAGATCCCGCGTTGGGACTTGGGCAAGTTTCATGGCGTAGATCGCTGCTTGGGCAGTAGCATGAAGTCCGTTGGCGAAGTAATGGCTATCGGTCGTACCTTCGAGGAGGCCATTCAGAAAGGGCTGCGGATGATTGGACAGGGCATGCACGGCTTCGTGGAGAATAAGGAGTTGGTTATTGCCGACATCGACAAGGCGCTCCATGAACCGACCGACAGTCGTGTCTTTGTTATTAGCAAAGCCTTTCGCCTCGGATATACCATCAACCAGATACACGACCTAACGAAGATAGACCGCTGGTTTCTTCAAAAGCTCTATGGCATTGTTCAGACGGCCGCTGCGTTGGAAAGCTTCAACAAGCTTCCACAAGTGCCGGACAATCTCTTCCGCTTGGCCAAGGAGCAGGGCTTCTCTGACTTTCAGATTGCCCGCGCACTCTTTAAGGAGCAACTGACGGATGCTGAATTGGGTACGTTGCAAGTGCGCCAGAACCGCATCCATCGTGGCATCCTTCCGGTAGTGAAGCAGATAGACACCTTAGCCGCCGAATATCCGGCACAAACCAATTACCTCTATCTGACCTATAACGGTACGGAGAATGACGTGCAGTATCTGGGCGACCATCGTTCCATCGTTGTGCTCGGTTCCGGTGCATACCGTATCGGCAGCTCGGTGGAGTTCGATTGGTGTGGGGTGCAGGCGCTCGAGACCATCCGCAAGGAGGGGTGGCGTTCGGTCATGATTAACTATAACCCCGAAACCGTTTCGACGGACTACGATATGTGCGACCGCCTTTACTTCGACGAACTAACCTTCGAACGGGTAATGGACATTCTCGAACTGGAGAATCCGCATGGTGTGATTGTATCTACCGGTGGACAGATCCCCAACAACCTAGCTATGCGTCTGGACGAACAGCATGTCAACATCCTCGGAACTTCAGCTCAGAGCATTGACAATGCAGAAGACCGCCATAAGTTCTCCGCCATGCTCGATCGCATCGGTGTAGACCAGCCCCGTTGGAAGGAACTAAGTAGTTTGGAGGACATCAACGGTTTTGTATCCGAAGTAGGTTTCCCTGTATTGGTGCGTCCCAGCTATGTGCTGAGTGGTGCGGCGATGAACGTATGCTCTAACCAAGAGGAGCTGGAGCGCTTTCTGCTGCTGGCTGCCAACGTGAGCAAGAAGTATCCAGTCGTAGTCAGCCAGTTTATTGAGCAGGCAAAAGAGGTGGAGATGGACGCTGTGGCCGACCATGGACGCATCGTGATGTATGCCATTAGTGAGCATATCGAATTTGCCGGCGTACATAGTGGCGACGCGACCATCCAGTTTCCGGCGCAAAAGCTATACGTGGAAACCATGCGCCGCATCAAGCGCGTAAGCCGACAGATCGCAGCGGAGCTAAATATCTCCGGTCCGTTCAATATACAATATTTGGCCAAGGGCAATGACATCAAGGTGATTGAGTGTAACCTTCGCGCTTCGCGCAGCTTCCCCTTCGTAAGCAAGGTGCTGAAGATAAACTTTATTCATCTGGCTACCCGTATTATGCTTGGCTTGCCGGTAGAAAAGCCGTCACGAAGCGAGTTCGACTTGGATTATGTCGGCATCAAGGCTTCTCAATTCTCCTTCAGCCGCCTTCAAAAGGCCGATCCTGTGCTGGGGGTAGATATGGCTTCGACGGGCGAAGTAGGTTGCCTAGCAGACGATACCTCGGAGGCTGTCCTTAAAAGTATGCTTTCTGTGGGTTATCGCATTCCGGAGAAGAATATCCTCCTTTCCACAGGTACCCCGTATCAGAAGGTCGATATGCTCGACGCTGCTCGTCTGCTGGACGAGAAGGGGTATAGCCTCTTTGCCACCGGCGGTACGCACCGTTTCCTGACCGAGAATGGCATTAAAAGTACGCTTGTCTACTGGCCTAGCGAGAGCGGACAGCCGCAAGCGCTCACGATGTTGCGCGAAAAGAAGATTGATATGGTAGTCAATATTCCTCGCGATCTGTCGGCAGGCGAACTA
Organism: Tannerellaceae bacterium; assembly: GCA_036654795.1. GTDB lineage: Bacteria > Bacteroidota > Bacteroidia > Bacteroidales > Tannerellaceae > JAVVRI01. The sequence goes on along the minus strand of JAVVRI010000005.1, from coordinate 24,048 downwards.
GACAATGGCTACAAAATACGCCGTGCTGCCATCGACCTAAACGTCTCTTTACTGACCAACGCCCGGCTGGCGGTGGCCTTTATCGAAGCCTTTTGTACCCTTCGGGCGGACGATATACAGATTAAGAGCTGGCAAGAATATAAATAAAAGCTTTCGGTAATAAATAATAGTTATCTTTGCCGTACTAAACAAACATTAAAATAGATCAGCTATGAGTGAAAATGAAGATTTGATTTATGACGAAGACGATTCTGTAGCCTTTATCCAGAACTATCTTCCGCAGGAACTGAAAGAAAAGTTCAGCAATGACGATATCAACTATATCGTGGATCTTATTTATGACTTCTATGAGTCGAAAGGTTACATGAATGAAGATCCGGAAATGGATGAAGATGTGGAAATTGATGAAGAAGAGCTAGTGAAATACGTAGTGAAGAATGCTCAGAAAGACGGCGTCGGCAAGTACGAAGCCGAAGAGATTGCCTTCATTGTGCAAGGTGAACTGGATTATTGTGACTCTATTAACATGTTCGATTGATAATGAAAAACATTAAACTAGTTGCCGTATGTATGCTCTGTATCGCCGTGCTGTTTACCGGCTGTAAAGTCAACAATACGATAAAGGGTACAGGTATTGGTGTCGGAGCCGGGGGCGCAGTGGGCGCAGGTATAGGCGCATTGGCTGGAAACACGGCCTTGGGTGCTATTATTGGTGCTGCAGTAGGCGGCACAGCCGGCGCTCTGATTGGAAAGAAGATGGATAAACAAAAGAAGGAACTCGAAACCGCTTTGCCTGAGGCGAAGGTGGAAACCGTCAACAATGGCGAAGCGTTAAAGATTACCTTCGATTCCGGCATCCTTTATGCTACCAATTCCAGCACATTGAGCGATGCGTCTATGAATGCACTGGGCAATTTTGCCACCAGTCTGAAGGCAAATCCGGATACCAATATAAAAGTTATTGGCCATACCGACAATACCGGAAAGGTGGATTATAACCAGATCCTTTCCGAGAAGCGCGCCCGTAGTGTGTACGATTACTTGCAGATGCAGGGCGTAGCCGCCAACCGAATGGCTTATGAAGGCAAAGGCGTACATCAGCCCGTAGCCGACAACAGCACTCCGGAAGGACGCTCATTGAACCGTCGCGTAGAAATATTGATCCTCGCCAACGAAAAAATGGTAAAGGAAGCTCAGCAAGGTACCTTGCGCTGATTCCCCCGCTATTCTTTATTCGTTTGCTCTGTCGAAGCTTATTCAAAGAAGCTGCCTGTTGGATGTCTTATCCGGCAGGCAGCTTTTTCGTTTTTACTCGTAGCTTATGCGTTGATTCATATGCGTTTATATCTCCCTTGTATGGTTTCTCTTATCTGATCGTAAGCTATTGTTTCCTCCTTTGAATGCTTGTTTTTAATAAACCGACAGTTGTCGATTTATAGACCGACAACTGTCGGCTTATAGGCTGACAGCTGTCGGTCTATAAGCTGACAGCTGTCGTCCTATGAAAAATAAGCATTCAAAATAGGAAGCTACTGTATGCGTGCACGCAAAATATAGGGCGAGAGTATGGTAGTCTCATTGATAATACTTATATTTGTCCACTACTTAATATGAGTGTTAATCGAATAACTATTAGTCTAATTATATATCATACTATGAGAACAAACAGAAGAGATTTTCTCAAGACCCTAGGAGGGATTGCGGCTTTTACAATTGTGCCGCGCCACGTTTTAGGGCAGGGGTTCATAGCCCCCAGTGACCAACTGACAAAAGGTATTATAGGAACCGGAGGAATGGGACGGGGGCATGTGGACTACGCCGGCACCCGTTTGGTTGCTGTGTGCGATGTGGACAAAAATCATCTGGAACTGGGCAAACAGCTCGTGAAGGATAAAATTGCTGCTTATCATGACTTCCGCGATTTGATACTGGATAAGAATGTGGACATTGTGCATATTGCCACGCCTCCCCATTGGCACGGTATTATGTCTGTAGAGGCCGCCAAGGCAGGAAAAGACATTTGGTGCGAAAAGCCAATGACTCGTACGATTGGAGAAGGCAAACGTGTAAAGGAAGCCATCGAGCAATATGGACGTATGTTCCGCCTGAATACTTGGTTTCGCTTTAACGATCCTTTCTACGGATTGGGTACACCGGTGAAGCCACTCAAGAAGTTGGTGCAAAGCGGTCTGTTGGGATGGCCTTTAAAGGTGACGATCAGCAAGCATACCGGCTTCGACTGGAAGTTCTATTGGGTAGGCAAAGAGCACTTGGCTCCCGAATCTATTCCGGCTGAACTGGATTACGACATGTGGTTAGGCCCGGCTCCTTATAAGCCTTACAATGCGCACCGCGTACATCAGACTTTCCGTGGATACTGGGATTATGATGGCGGCGGACTGGGCGACATGGGGCAGCATTACATTGACCCCGTACAGTATTTCTTGGGCAAAGACAACACGAGCCCTGTCAAAGTGGAGGTGGATGCCCCGCAACAACATCCGGACGCTGTGGGAACGTGGCGCTCGATTACTTATACATACGAAGACGGTTGCCAGATTGTGCTTTGGGGAGGCGACTTCGGTAACCCGGACACCCCTTACATCTCCGGTCCGAACGGAAACGTATATAAGAACTTTGTTTGCGATATTCCTAACTGGGAAAAGAAACTGGCCGATTACCCGGAGCCGGAGCCACAGGTGACCGACTTTGTTGAGTGCGTGAAGACTCGTCAACCATTTGCGTTGAATGAGAAGAACGGATTCCGCTCTGCTACGATTGTAAACATGGGTGCCGTGGCACTGCGTTTGAACCGTACGCTCAACTTTGACCCCGTGAAACTTGAATTTATTAATGACGAAGCGGCCAACCGTTTGGTTGATCAACCGATGCGTGCTCCCTGGAATATCTAAAAACACAACTGAAGTATGAGAAAAGTATATATATCAATAGCAAGCCTGTTACTCTGCACAACGATGCTGATGGCGCAGGCGCCGGCCAACCGTACGGCCACCACTACGGCAGCAGATGTGCTGGCACAGATGCCTGCCAAGCAGCAGACAGAATACAATAAGCTGATCAATGACCTTAGCTCCACCGGAGAAACGGGCGTTATGATGCTGGTCGATATGATCAATGCTCCCGGCAAAGAAAGTAACGCGCAGGTGGAATATGCCTTGAGCGGCCTGTCGCATTACGTGATGGCCAAAGGGCAGGAGGGTGCTCGTCTGACAGTAGCCAATGCCTATTTGAAAGCACTCGACAAAGCGACTGAGCGCGAGACAAAGGCCTTCATCATTCGCCAACTGCAAGTGATGGGGCAGGATGAATGCCTCGACGCCCTCTCTTCTTACCTGAACGACGAGAGCCTGAGCGCCCCTGCCGCTGCCGCCCTATCGGCCATTGGCAGCAAGGACGCAAAGCAGGTACTCAAGAGTGCCTTGGTGCGTCGCTCCGGCAATGCGAAAACGCAGCTGGATGTGATACGTGCCATTGGCGAAGCGCAAGTGGAAGGCACAGAGCCTATCCTGATCGGCATGCTGGGCTCGGCTGATGCCAATTTGCAGAAGGAGGTGCTTTACGCACTGGGTCGTGTTGGTACGAGTGCTTCCCTAAAAGCCCTTTCCGCCGCTGCCGCTGCTACCGGCTACCAGATGGAGAACACGGGTGCTAACGAAGCATACATTGCCTTGCTGAAACGCATGGTTAAACAAGGAGAAGTAAAGGAGGCCGGAAAGGCTGCTGCCACTCTGCTGAAGAATGCGACCAAGGCTGGTCGTACGCAGACACGCGATGCTGCCCTGCAAATTCTTCTTTCAGCGAATAAAGAGAACAGCACCAAATTGCTGCTTGTCGCCGTGAAAGATGCCAACAAAGAGTATCGCAACGCGGCGCTGACCTATGCTTCGGCCTTTGCCAACAAGGAGTTGTATGTAGAATTGGTGAAGCTGATGGACAAAGCCAAGCCCGAAGTGAAGGTAGACATTCTGAACTGGATCGGTCGCGAAAGCAAATGCCCCAGTCAACGGGATGTAATCCGAAATCTGGAGATACGTTTCGACCTGACGGCGCAGCAAGTCATGCTGGATCAACTGAAGGAGGGTAGTTTCGACGTGAAACAAGCTGTTGTTTGGGCATTGGTGAAGATTGGCAATAAGAACGTGATACCCGTAATAGCCGATTTGTTGGCTAGTCAGGATAAGCAGGAGATGCTTCTGGGACAGGATGCCCTTGCTGCCTTTAGTGGAGATATAGACCAGGCAGTAGCCCGTTCCATGGCCTCGGCTACGGATGCAGGCAAGATTGCCGGATTGGAATTGCTCTCTATGCGCAAGGCCACGGCAAACATGAATACGGTGCTTGAGCAGATCAAGAGCGGTGCTCCTGAGGTAAAGACGGCTGCTTATGCGGCATTAAAGAATGTGGTTTCTGATAAGGACTTGACGTTGCTTTGCGGTATGCTGGAAACGGCGGATGCTTCGGCAGTTGCTCCGGTTCAGAAAGCAATTATTGCTGCTATCGCCTCGCTTCCGGTGGCCGACCAAGTGTCTGCTATCAGCAAACGAATGATTCAGGCGGGCGACAGCAAGAAGCACCTCTATTACTTTGTGTTGTCCGCTACGGGCGACAAGAGTGCGTTGGCTACAATCGTTAGTGGATTCGAAAAAGGTACAGGTGCTGCTAAGGACGCAGCCTTCGAAGCTTTGTTGAATTGGGACGGCATCGAGGTAGCAGGCGAACTGTTTGCCATCTGTCAGGATGCTTCGGCTTCGGTCTACTTTGATCGTGCTCTGACGACGTATGTACAACTGGTGTCGAACCCTTCATTTACGGGCGAAAACCGTTTGCTGGCTCTTCGCAAAGCAATGGAAATAGCCAAGACGGATGCACAAAAGGTAGCAATCCTGAAACGTATTGAGAAGACGGGTACCTATCTGGGCTTGCTTTATGCCGGCGAGTTTCTGAACCAGAAGCCGCTTCAACAAGCTGCTGCCAATGCCGTGATGAATATTGCCCTAGGTAACACGAGCTATAGCGGAGCAAATGTACGTGCTTTGCTCAATAAGGTAATTGACGTGTTGAACAATCCGGACGCAGGCTACCAAAAGCAGGCCATTAAGAAGCTGCTGGACGAAATGCCGGCCGGCGAAGGCTTTTTATCCCTCTTTAACGGAAAGGATCTGACAGGATGGAAGGGCTTGGTGGCTAACCCTATCGCCCGCGCTAAGATGAAACCGGCTGAGCTGGCGAAAGCACAAGTGAAGGCGGACGAATTGGCTCGTAGCGATTGGAAGGCAGAGAACGGTATGTTGATATTCGGTGGAAAGGGTGACAACCTTTGTACGGACAAACAATATGGCGACTTCGAAATGTATGTGGATTGGATGCTCGACCCCGCCGGCCCTGAGGCCGATGCCGGTCTCTACTTGCGTGGTACGCCTCAGGTACAAATTTGGGATACATCGCGTGTAAAAGTGGGTGCTCAGGTTGGCTCAGGCGGACTTTACAACAACCAGACGAATGCAAGCAAGCCTTCAAAAGTGGCAGACAATAAGTTGGGCGAGTGGAATAGCTTCTATATTAAAATGGTTGGCGACCGTGTAACGGTTGTGCTCAATGGTGAGAAGGTCGTAGATAATGTGATTTTGGAAAACTATTGGGACCGTAAGTTACCAATCTTCCCTACCGAGCAGATCGAGTTGCAGGCACATGGCAGCAAAGTATATTACCGCAATATCTATGTAAAGGAATTGGAACGGACAGAACCCTTCCAGCTTTCTGCCGACGAGGTAAAAGAGGGTTACAAGGTGTTGTTCGATGGCACTAATATGCATGCTTGGACAGGCAATACCGTAGACTATACGTTGCAGGACGGAACGATCTCTTTGGATCCTAGCAAGAGCTTCGGAGGTAATTTATATACGAAGGACGAGTACGGCAACTTCGTCTACCGCTTTGAGTTCCAGTTGACGCCGGGCGCAAACAATGGCCTTGGTATCCGTACTCCTATGGGTGTTGATGCTGCTTATGCCGGCATGGAGCTACAGATTCTGGATAGTGAAGATCCTATTTATAAGGACTTGCACGTCTATCAGTATCATGGCTCAGTCTATGGCATTATTCCCGCTAAACGCGGTTTCCTTAAACCAACCGGCGAGTGGAACTATCAAGAAGTAATAGCAGACGGCAACCACATTAAGGTGACGCTGAAGGGTACTGTGATTGTGGATGGCGACATCAAGGAAGCTACCAAGAACGGCACTGCCGACAAGAAGGAACATCCGGGCTTGTTCAATAAAAAAGGACATATTGGTTTCTTAGGTCATGGCTCGCCCGTCAAATTTCGTAATGTTCGTATTAAGGAGTTGAAGTAGGGTATAATCTATCAACTAACAGCCCCTGCTTCATCTTAGAACGATGAGGAAGGGGCTGTTTTGTTTTTATTAACTTCTTTTGTTGTGCTATCCTATGTTTAGAATTGTTATTAAATAGTATTTCTATATATACAATGATTAAAAAAACGAAATGATGGTACCTAAATTATTGATTCGCGACTTGACGCTTCGAGATGGGCAGCAGTCAGCATTTGCGACACGGATGTCGCAACAGCAAATAGACCGTGTGTTACCTTATTACAAGGATGCCGGTTTTTATGCGATGGAAGTATGGGGTGGGGCGGTGCCCGATTCTATTATGCGCTATTTGAACGAAAATCCTTGGGAGCGGCTTGAGAAGATTAAGGCGGTGATTGGTAAAACATCCAAGCTGACGGCACTCTCCAGAGGACGCAATCTGTTTGGATATAATCCTTACACCGATTCGATTATTGAAGGTTTTTGTCGCAATTCCATTGCTTCCGGCTTGGATGTAATGCGGATTTTTGATGCGCTCAACGATGTGAATAATGTGAAGTCTACCATTCGTTATGTCAAGGAATACGGAGGCATAGCCGACTGTGCCGTCTGTTTTACGACTGATCCGCATTTCAGCATGATGGATCGTATGCGTGCTTCGATGAAGGGACATCCATTGCCTCACGAGGTCTTTACGAATGAATATTTCTTGGCAAAGGCCTTGGAGATGGAGGCGCTCGGTGCTGACATGATTACCATTAAGGACATGAGCGGCCTGATCCTGCCGAGTCGTGCCGGAGAACTGGTAAAGCTCTTTAAGGAAAAGCTACACGTACCGATTGATTTCCATACACACTGTACGCCCGGTTATGGACTGGCTACGGTGCTCTCGGCCATTATGCACGGAGCAGATATTGTAGATACTAATATGTGGTACTTTGCCGGAGGGCCTGCCGCACCGGCAATCGAGCTGATCTACATCTTCTGTACGAAGCTGGGTATTGAGCTTGATCTTAATATGGAGGCTATTGCTCGTATCAATACGCAACTGCTCGCTATCCGCAAAGAGCTTTCGGTTTTCGATATGGCAGAGAAGATGCCTAATCCGTTCGATCCGTTGATTGACAAACTGCCAACACAGATAGATCGTTACTTTAATGACGCCATCGAGGCGGTGCGCAAGGATAAAGAGGCCGACTTGATGCTCTATTGTCGCGCCATCGAGGAGTACTTCAACTTCCCCAAACCAAACGACATGGTGCGCAAGGCCGAGATTCCCGGAGGAATGTTCAGTAATATGGTGGCACAATTGAAGCAAGTCAATTCTGTCGAGATTTTGGAACGGGCGCTTGCCTTAGTGCCTATGGTACGCATGAATGCCGGTCTGCCTCCGCTGGTAACCCCTACAAGCCAGATTATTGGTGCGCAAGCCGTTTCCTGTGCGCTCGACGAAGTGAACGGTCGCCCCTTCTATAGTCACCCCTCTAACCAGTTTGTTTCTCTGATCAGTGGTGAGTATGGACGGACGCCTATACCGGTCGATCCTGAGTTCCGATACAAGCTGACGGGTAGGCGTGAAGAGACACCATACGACCCTTCTGCCTACGCGATGCAGGAGAATCCAGTATTGGAAGAATATGGTTTCAGGCGCCTAGCTGATAATGAAAAGGAAGTGCTTCTGTTGGAACTCTTCCCCACTGTTGCTCGCAACTGGCTTATGAATAAGCGGAAACAAGAAGCCTAAAAACGAATCCCCCCTGTAATCTACTCAGATTACAGGGGGGATTTCTGATAGTTTATCATCAAATCTCTTTTACATTCATGGCATCCAACAAATATTTGCCTGGCTTGAATTTAACCGTGGTACGTGGGGGTATGGTAACCGGAGTACCTGTTTTCGGATTACGTGCCAGTCGGGACGTCTGTGGTCGGGGTAGCAATGTGCCAAAACCGACTAATACGATCTCTTCTTTCTTTACCATTTGTTCGGTGACGATCTCAATACAGGTATCTAATATCTTCTTAGCTTCCTGTTTCTGTAAACCAGCCTTTTTTGATAAGGCTTCAATAAGTTCCGCTTTGTTCATAAGTTTTGTTTTTTTTGATTGTTTATATTATGTGTTCACCTGTAATGGTTGTATATTATGGTGTGCCATATATCTTTAACAAAGTCTCGTCCATTTTGTTCATGGAGAGAACGGAAAAACGGAATATTTGGTTTTCTTTCCTTACCTTTGTCCCCCGGATTAATAATTATGAAGAATGAAAATAGAAGAGAATTATTCGTTAGAGAAGCATAATACCTTCCACCTCCCTGCCAAAACCCGCTGGTTCATGGAGTATGAGAATGAGGAGGAATTAGGGCGCATTCTGCGTGATGAATATTTTCAGGAATGTTTGTCTATACACATCGGAAGCGGCAGTAATCTGCTATTTCTGAACGATTATAATGGGATTGTTTTACACTCTACCATCAAGGGAATAACTGTTGCTGAGGAGACGGACGACTCAGTTCTGCTGCGCATTGGCGCGGCTGAACCGTGGGATGCGGTGGTTGCTTATGCCGTGTCGAACGGTTGGGGAGGCATCGAAAACTTATCCTTGATCCCGGGCGAGACGGGTGCTGCCGCCATTCAGAACATCGGTGCATACGGTGTCGAAATCCAGAATGTGTTGGAGGCCGTTGAGGCGTACAATCAGCTTTCTTTCGAGAAACACACCTTTACTCGTGAGCAATGCGGTTACGGTTATCGTACCAGTTACTTCAAGAACGAACAGAACGATCCGCACATTGTGACCTACGTCATCCTCCGCCTGCATAAGCATCCGGAGTTTAACATCCAATATGGCAATCTGCAAGAGGAACTGAAGGATATTCCTGAAGTAACGCTTACTGCTATCCGCGAGGCGGTTATTGCTGTCCGTCGCCGTAAGTTACCTGATCCGGAGGTGCTGGGCAATGCAGGCAGTTTCTTTATGAACCCTCTAATCGATTCGGCACATTTTGAGAAGTTGAGACAGAAATATGTAGACATCCCGTCCTATCCTGCGGAAGACGGTAAGATGAAGATACCTGCCGGATGGCTAATCGAGCAATGCGGCTTCAAAGGTAAAAGTCATGGCGCCGTGGGTGTTTACGAGAAGCAGGCACTGGTGCTGGTCAACCTTGGTGGAGCTACTGGGGACGAAGTTGCCCTCGTGGCCGAGAGTATTCGCATGGCGGTTAAAGATTGCTTTGGCATAGAGCTAATGCCGGAGGTTAAATATGTAGGTTAATGAAAATTACGTTTTTAGGAACCGGGACTTCTACCGGTAATCCGGAGATAGGTTGCCACTGTGAAGTATGTACCAGTCACGATCCACGAGACAAACGTACCCGCACCTCCGCCCTTGTGGAGGTGGAGGGGAAGTGCATACTGATAGATTGTGGTCCAGACTTTCGTTGTCAGATGCTGGATAACGGCATTGAGCACTTGGATGCTCTTTTGCTGACACATGAGCATTACGACCATGTCGGGGGGCTGGACGACCTGCGTCCCCTCTGTCGTGAAAAGGGGGTGGACATCTATGCGGAGGCCGATGTTTCCGAGGCCATTCGTACCCGCATCCCTTATGCCTTTCGTGCTTATAAATATCCGGGCATACCGAATTTGGAGCTGCATGACGTAACGAATCAACCCTTTACGGCTGCCGGCATATTGGTTACCCCTGTGCGGGTGATGCATGCTAAACTGCCTATCTTCGGCTACCGAATTGGCGGAATGGCTTACTTGACCGATCTGAAGTATATTCCTGAGGAGGAATTTGCAAAGCTAGAAGGGCTGGATGTCCTGATTATCGATGCTCTTCGGCGTGGTGAGCATCCTTCGCACGAAGGATTGGAGGACGCTTTGCTGAATATTGCTCGTATTCGTCCCCGCGAGGCTTACCTAATCCACATGAGTCACCGTATAGGCCTACAGGCTATTGTCGAAAAGGAGCTCCCGCCCCATGTACATTATGCCTACGACGGACTGACGGTGGAGTGCTGATCTTTCACTAAAAGTGTCCAATTATTGGACACCACTGTCCAATAATTGGACACTTTCCCTTTCCTTTCGTTTTGTTACTTTGTTGTTATGTAGATATTTAACTGCTTTGGCACGCTATTTGTTACTTTATACGTAGAAAACATATAAAGCAATGAAACAAATAGTACTTACAACAGTCTTTTCGCTGGCTCTGGTTGCCCAGACTGCCGCGCAGGAGAAACGATGGAATCTGGATGAATGCATGCGGTATGCGGTGGAGAACAGCCAGAAGGTCAAGAAGCAAATGTACGCGGACGACACCTACAAGGCCGAGTATAACGCTTCCATCGCCTCCTTTTTCCCCTCCGTTTCCCTCAATGTGGACGCCCGGTATAACTTTGGACGTTCTATCGACCCGGGCACGAATACCTACAAGAACATCTCCAATTTCAATAATGGGTATGGGCTGGGGGTTTCTATTCCGCTCTTTAACGGCGGACAGTTGGTCAACCAATGGCGCATGTCGAAAGTGAACCGCCAGCTGGGCAAAACCAACATCCAAAAGGAGAAGGACAACCTTGCCCTAAATGCCATGCAGGCCTACATGGATGTCGTCTACTATCGCGGTACGGTCCGCATGGCAGCCGAACAGTTGGAAGAGAGCAGCCGCACCTTGTATAAGACCTCCCGCATGGAGCAGTTGGGCTTGAAGGGGAAGGCGGATGTCGCCCAGTTTGAGGCGCAAGTGGCAGCAGACGATTACAACCTGACCCACCAGCAGAACCTATGCAACACAGCGCTGCTAACCTTGAAAGACCACATGAACTTCCCTTCCGACATGGAGTTGGACGTAGATACGTTGGTTGCCGAAAAGGCGTATCTCTCTGCTTTGGATGAATCCATCGAAGAGATATACAACCAGGCAACCGAAAACAATCCGACCGCGCTGCAAGCCACCTACCAGCTCAAAAGCTACCAGATGCAACACTTGGTGGAGAAGGGAAGGCTGTTGCCCCGGATCTCCCTCTCCGGAGGCGTCTCTACTAACTACTTTGAGAACCTGAATACGGAGACAGCGGCCGATCCGTTCGGCACACAATTCAAGAATAATCGTGGTGAATATATCACCATCAACTTCAGCTTCCCGCTCTTCGACGGACTAAGCCGCCTGACCAACCTCCGCCGTGCCCGCAACAACGTGCGGATAGCCATGGCACAGCAGACAGAGGTCTATCGCCAGTTGCAAACAGCCATTGAACAGGCCGTTCTCGACCGCGAAGGCTTTGCGAAAGAGACTGTACAGATGGAGGAAAAGAGGCAGGCGGACGAGATTGCCTACAAAGTGACCCTTCGCAAGTATGAAGAGGGGCTGATGAGCTCCATCGACCTTCAAACCAGTGCCAACACCTTGTTGCTATCGAAAGCAAACCTGTTGCAGAAGCAGCTGATGTACCTTATGAAGTGCCGGCTGGTAGACTATTACAAGGGGCAACCCCTCATCAACGAATAATGAATCAAACGAACAGATAAAACAAGATAAACGATATGGATATTCAATTAGAAAAGAAAAAGGGTTTGCAGAAGAAGCACATCCCTTACGTAGCAGGTGGCACTTTGTTTCTCGTAATGCTGGGATGGATACTCTTCGGAGACCATGCCTCGACGCTCAACGTAGATACCCGCGGCATTAGTATTGTAGACGTAACCCATGAACTGTTCAACGACTTCGTCCGTGTGGACGGACAGGTACAACCCATCACGGTGGTGCAACTCAGTCCCGAAGAGGGAGGCATCGTGCAGGAAAAGGTCGTGGAAGAGGGGGCTCAGGTGAAGAGGGGAGACGTCATTGTCCGCCTTTCCAACTCCAACCTCGACCTGCAGATACTGAATGCCGAAGCCGACTTGGCGGAAAAGCAAAACTTCCTCCGCAATACGCAGGTGACGATGGAGCAGGACAAACTGCGAAACCGTACCGAGAAGCTCCAACTGGATATGGACATCACCCGCGCCCTGCGTGCCTATCGCCAGCAGGAGCAGTTGTATAAAGAAAATCTGATTGCCAAAGAGGACTATTTGAAAGCCAAGGAGGACTATGAATTGGCCAAAGAGAAACACGCCCTCGTGGTAGAGCGTCTGCGTCAAGACTCCATCTCGCGCACCATCCAGATGGATGAAATGGAAGGCAGTTTGGCGAATATGCGTAAGAATGTGATCTTGATCCGCGAGCGAAAGGAGAACCTGAACGTCCGCTCACAGATCAATGGTGAGCTGGGTCTGCTGGACATCGTGCTGGGACAGAACGTAACCCCCGGTCAGAAGATCGGACAGATCAACGACCTCTCCGACTATAAAATAGAAGCGTTGATAGACGAACATTATATCGACCGCGTAAAGTCTGGTCTAAGTGCCGCCTTCGAGCGCCAGGGTAGCAATTTCGATCTGAGCGTGCGCAAGGTATATCCGGAGGTGCGTGATGGTAAATTCCGTACAGACTTTGTCTTCACCGGTGAGCGTCCGGGCAATATCCGCAGTGGACAGACCTATTACATCAACCTCGAACTGGGTCAACCTACCGAAAGCATCATGATCCCAAAGGGTACTTTCTTCCAAAGCACCGGTGGCAGTTGGATATTTGTGTTGGATAAGAATGGTAAGAAGGCGTATCGCCGCACCATCAAGATCGGTCGCCAGAACCCGCAGTTTTATGAAGTGACCGAAGGACTGGAAGCCGGAGAGAAAGTAATCGTCTCCAGCTACGAAAGCTATAAAGACAATGAAGTGTTAGTGCTGGAATAGCGAGCATGAATAAGACCTGTTATCCACAAATAATCAAAAAACGATGAAACAACTAACTGTTATTTTTCGTTACCTGGCTAAGGCACGAGGTAATAATATAATCAAACTGCTGAGCCTCACCTTCGGATTGGCTATTGCGCTTGTTTTATTTGCTCGTATCACCTTCGATTTGAGCTATGACCGCTTCTTGCCCGAAGCCGATCAGATCTATCAAGTGCAAACGGTCTTTACGACTGGAGCGGGAACGGATAAAGCGAAAGCGCAAGACTACAATAACACCTTTCAACCTGTGGCACCCACAATGGCGGTAGAAATACCGGGTGTGGAAGCCGGAACTTCTATCTTTGAAGGATGGGAAGGGGTCATTTTTCGGAAAGAGAATAAATATACGGTCCGTACGATTATGGCAGACACGATGTTCTTTCGGACATTGCCCTTCCCTATACTTGCCGGAGACCCGCAAGCATTGAGCATGGACAACCATGTTTTTATCTCCGAAGGCCTTGCCCGTCGTATATTCAAAGAGCAAAACCCGATTGGTGAGACCTTGTTCGAGGATAAGATGCAACAAAAGCCATTGACTGTTTGCGGGATCTTTCAGGATGTGCCGGAGAATTGCCACCTGGAGTCGTTTACTATGATTCGTTCCATAGCCGGATTTAGCCGGAATAGTTGGAATGGAGGGGATGGATATACCGGTTATGTCCGTCTGCAGCCCGGTGTGTCGATGGAAAGTATCAACAAAGCCATTCCGCAGATGCTCGCTCGCCACATGGATATGGAGGCCATGAAGAAGGGTGGATTCTCTTTTACCAATTACATCAAACCGTTGGTTACACTTCATATGGATAATGGCGAAACCAAGCGAAACCTGATCGTGCTAACCGTGTTGGCTACATTGATACTTATTGCTGTGTCCTTGAATTATGTCATGATCTCTATCTCCTCTTTGGCCACACGTGCCCGAACGATTGGCATCTATAAATGCAACGGATCTACGTCTGCTCAGATCTTTATGATGCTGATGCAAGAAACGATTATTATTACGATTGCCGCCTTGCTGTTGTCGGGGTTCTTCATTCTGCTTTTTCAGGATGAGATCACCTTATTGACAGGTGTTTCGCTGACTGCCCTCTTTGCCCCGCAGCAGCTGAAGGTTGCTACGATGGTAATCCTTTTCGTGGTGTTACTTTCGGGCGTGATCCCCTCTTGTCTGTTTGCCCGCATCCCGGTGACGCAGGTGTTCAGGCTCTATTACAACAGCAAGCGGATCTGGAGGCAGGTGTTGCTGTGCTTGCAGTTTGCCAGTGCTGCCTTTATGCTTGCGTTTTTAGTCGTCATCCTAATGCAATATAACCAGATGTTGAACAAAGATCTGGGCTATGAACCGGATAATTTGGCATACAGCACATTATATGATGTACCTATTGATCGGCAACAGACCATAAAGGCTGAGTTGCTTCGCTCTCCGGATGTCGTGGGGGTAACCTTTTCTTCGGACTTACTCTGTAGCTCTATTCCCGGTACTCCTTTGAGTGATCCGCAGACGAAGGAGGTGATTAGTACCGTTCGCTTCTTTCGGGCAGACTCTGATTATATTCATGTGATGGGTATGCATCTGACCACAGGAAGCAACATCCCGAATGCCGAGTTAGCACCTGCTCCAACGCTGGTAAGCCAGATGCTTGTAGATAAGATGCGATGGAAGGATAGTCCAATAGGCAAAGTAAATGAGGATTTTGGCATTCGGGTGGCGGGGGTGTTGAGCAACTATGTCGTCAATTCGCTGTACGAGGAGCAATATCCGATATTGCTTATGCCCTATTCTTCCCGGATAAAGAACCCGATCCTTACCCTTCGTCTGAGAGAAATCACTCCGGAGGTGTTGACTAAGCTCAACAACCAACTGTCGGATCTGTTGCCTGAGCAGGAGATTCTGTTGAGTACCTACCGAGACACGATCCATGAAAAGTATACGGATGTCGAACATTTCCGACGTTCTGTAGCCATCGCCTCGCTCTTTATGTTGCTGATCACTTTGTTGGGACTGTTGGGCTATGTGTCCGACGAGATAGAACGTCGCAGTAAGGAGATTGCCGTTCGTAAAGTAAACGGAGCAACGGCAGGCAACATCCTTTTTCTGATAACAAAGAATATAATAAGATTTGGAATACCGTCTCTTCTCATTGGTCTGATAGGAGCATATGTAGCTGCCGAAAAATGGTTGCAACAGTTTGCCGAGAAGGTAGAGCTTAGCCCTATGGTTCTACTTCTTGGGGCACTTGCATTGTTATTGATTATTTTGGCTACAGTCTTTCTCCGTTCCTGGTCTGTTGCCAACGAGAACCCGGTGGAACGATTGAAGAATGAATAATATAAATAAAACAAAATATCTATGAGAAACTTACTGATAGCCCTTCGCTCCGTCTTTAAGAAGGGTAGACATAATGAGATAAAGATTGTGTCGCTCGGTGTCGGACTGGCGGTGGGACTGGTGTTGATTGCGAAGGTATACTTCGAGCAGTCGTATGACGACTTCTTTCCGGACGGAGACCGCATCTATCAGGTGCAATCCGTCATTCTGCGGGATGGTGAGCTAAAGGAGTGGCAAAGGGTTAGTGGAGCCATTACTCCCGGCATGAAAGCCGAGATACCGGAGGTGGAAGCGGCTACCCGCTTTACGAGTATTGGCGATGATGAAACATTCACGATGTTGGATACGAAGAAGAAGTATGTTGCCACCTTCGTGTTGGCGGACAGTTGCCTTTTCGATCTGTTCCCGCGCAGGGTGCTGATAGGGAATGTGAAAGAGGTGCTGTCTCGTCCGATGTACGTGATGGTGTCGAAAAAGATGGCAGATAGGATTGGTGGCAATGTGGTGGGCAAAACCCTCGAAATAGATAGCTATCCGGATCGTATGTTAACGATTGGCGGTGTGTTTGAGGAGGTGCCCGATAATTCGCACTTGGACTATGACGTGCTGGTGTCGATGCCGTCTATCGGTAAATTTATGTTCGACGGATCTATGAACTGGCTTGGAAACGACCGCTACAGTGGCTATGTCAAGCTAATGCCCGGGGCAACGCCCGAAAGCATCAAGCCCGGTATCCTGCGGATGCAGGAGAAGAATCAGCCGGAGATTAAGGACTCGGGCGTGGATCTGACCTACAGTCTGCACGCATTGACCGAACTGCACGACGGCACTCCGGAGGTGAAGCGCATGATGCTTTTGCTCTCCCTGCTTGCCTTTACGTTGATCTTTACGGCGGTCATGAATTATATATTGGTGGTTATCTCCTCCATCGTGAATCGTAGTAGAGAGGTGGCCGTTCATAAATGTTATGGCGCTTCAAGCAGAAACATCCACGGCATGATCTTGTCCGAGACGTTGGTACATCTGCTTCTCTCTCTTGCGTTGTCCGTTTTTCTGATCTTCGTGTTTCGCGAAACGGTGGAGAGCCTGCTGGATGTTTCGCTCAGCTCCTTGTTGCTCTCGAAGGGTAGCGTGCTGTTGTTGGGCGTTTGTCTGCTGGTGTTTTTTGCCACAGGTTTGATCCCCGGCTATCTGTTTACACGTATTCCCGTAGCCTCCGCCTTCCGTAAATATAGAGAGAACCGCCGTGTCTGGAAGCTCGTCTTGCTGTTCTTCCAGTTCATCTTTGCCGGATTTCTGGTGACGCTGCTGGTCATTATCGGCAAGCAATATACCTATATGGTGAACGATGATCCGGGCTATTCGTACGAGCGGTTGGCCTATTGCAGTCTGGCGGGTGTAGACTCTACAGCGCGTGCAAAGCTGTCGGACGAACTGATGCGCCTGCCGGAGGTGGAAAGGGTTACTCCAGCTTCCGACCTGCCCTTCAACGGCCATTCCGGTAATAATATCTATTTGCCGGGCG
This sequence comes from Tannerellaceae bacterium, assembly GCA_036654795.1. GTDB lineage: Bacteria > Bacteroidota > Bacteroidia > Bacteroidales > Tannerellaceae > JAVVRI01. The sequence continues at coordinate 6,990 of JAVVRI010000005.1, read as the reverse complement.
ACGACCGCGAACTATTCAACATTGCCGATCTCTATAGTGTGGGCGACGGCTATCTGGATATGATGAATATACCCGTCATTGAAGGACGTTCGTTTACGGAGCAGGTAACCACTTCAGACGAAGTCATGGTGAGCCGTAGCTTTCTGGCTAAAATAGCACGCTATGTTGATTGGAAAGACGGAGTTGTAGGCAAAAGTCTGCTTGTTACGGAACATAGTCAGGACAATAAAGCCTTTACCATCTGTGGTGTCTATGAGGATTTCCGCCTGGGCTCTATCAGCGATTGGGATGAGCGACCCAGTGTGATGTTCTACGGGAAGAAATGGAATTTATATCTGATGGTGAAGTTTCAAGCACTTACGCCGGAGGCTATGCGCCAGGCGCAGGCCGTGATCAAACGATTGCTGCCCGACAAGGACATCACGTTGTTAGCCTACAAGACGGAGATGACGAACCTTTACAGCGATTCGCGCAACTTCAGGGACGCTGTTCTGATTGGCGGTCTGGTCACACTGCTGATTTCGCTGATCGGCTTGATCGGTTATGTGAACGATGAGATCAACCGCCGCCGCTCCGAACTTGCCATCCGCAAGGTGAACGGAGCCACGCTAAAGGAGATACTCGCCCTCTTCCTGAAAGACATCGTCCGCCTCGCCGTCTGTGCTTTGCTGGCCGGAGGTGCTATTGCCTACGTTGTTGCCTCCAAGTGGCAGGATCAGTTTTCGGAGAAGGTCGCCCTGTCGTGGTATATCTTCGTGGGTTGTGGCCTGCTGGTGCTGCTTGTCATCCTGTTTGTGGCGGGTCTGAACTGCTGGCGCGCAGCAAACGAGAATCCGGTGAATTGCTTGAAGAGTGAATAGCAGTTTAAACAGAGGCATACCGAGATGAAGGTTTTAATCTCTTTGTATTAGCTCTAACATGCAGTATATTAATGAAAAATATCGGACGTTTTGCTTTTTTACTGATATGCTTTTATACTTTTGAGCCTGCTCAAAATTGATTTTGACCCTGCTAGTAATCTATTTTGAGCAGGCTCAAAATAGATTACCAGCCAGCCCAAAAGCATAATTAGCGTACTGCTTTGAACTAAATGGAGGCATAGAAAGTATGAATAGTTCGGACGAATGTAATACAAGGGTTAAACAAGCGAAAGATAGAATAACGAAAATTGATAACGGATAATAGAACAATAGACATGAAAACAATTTGGAGAAACTTCCTCAGCGTGCTGCGTCGCTTCAAGACGGCCACACTGTTGAATGTATTAGGGCTGAGCATTGCCTTTGCCGCGTTTATGATGATTCTGATGCAAGTGGATTATGATCGTAACTTCGACTCCTGCCATCGAGACGCGGAGACGATTGCTCGTGTGGATTTGATTAATGGAGAGGGTAGTTCGCAGGCGATTATTTGTCGCCCATTGGCTCGGAACTTTACGGCGTCGTCTCCACATATCAAGGCTGGGGTCATCATGTCGTCGTGGAGCACTGATTGGTTTTTCAATATAGATCGTGCTGGTGAGAAGGTGAACTATATGGAATCTACTAAATTTGTTTCCTCCGGCATGATGCAGGTATTCCATTTCGATCTGGTAGAAGGTAATGAGCAGGTGCTGAATTCTCCGAACAGTTTGTTGATACCAGAAAGCTTGGCGCATAAGTTGTTTGCTGGCGAGTCCGCCGTAGGCAAGCAATTGCATTCGGTCAATCAATCAACATCCCCCAAAACGGTAGGTGCTGTCTATAAAGACTTTTCACGAAACTCCTCACTGTCTAATATCATTTACGCAGCGATGTCTGAGAAGGAAAACTATGATAATTGGGGAAATTGGAACTACTTCTTCTTTGTTCGCACGGATGGTCAGGCAGAATACGCTGATCTGCTGGCGAACTTCGAAAAGGAGCTGACGACGGAAAGTACGTTTACTGATAATTATAGTTGGGACAAGAATAATCATTTACGGATGACGTCGTTGAAGGATTTGCATTTCCTTGCAAACGTAAACTATGACAATATGCCAAAAGCCAGCCAACAGACATTGACTGTGCTGCTGGCCATTGCGTTTATCATCCTGATCATTGCGGGCATTAACTTTACTAACTTTAGTACAGCCATCACTCCGATGCGTGTCAAAAGCATCAATACGCAAAAGGTGTTGGGCAGTTCGGACAGTGTGTTGCGTGGCTGTTTGCTGGTAGAGGCGGTTGTTGTGTCGCTGGTGGCCTATCTGATTTCATTGGGCTTGCTTCTTGCGGTTCGCCATACCCCCATAGCAGCTTTGGTGGATGCTGATCTGTCGTTTGCCGTACAGCCGTTAATTGTCGGTGCTACGGCGTTGTTGGCTGTCGTTGTTGGTTTGGTGGCGGGGCTTTATCCGGCTTTCTATAGTACGTCCTTTCCGCCGGCATTGGTGCTGAAGGGGAGTTTCGGGCTCTCTCCCAAAGGGCGGAAGCTGCGGAATGTGCTGATCAGTATTCAGTTTGTTGCCTCGTTTGCCCTGATCATCGGTGCCCTCTTTATGTATCTGCAAAACTATTATATGCAGCATGCGCCGTTGGGCTACGAGAAAGATCAAGTCATCGTAACGAGCATTAATTATACGATCAACAAGAGCCGCGAAGCTTTTAGCAACCAGTTGAGGACGTTTCCGGGTATATCGGACGTGACCTATTCTGAAATGTTGCTGGCCAGCAGTGACAGCTATATGGGGTGGGGGCGCGACTATAAAGATAAAGAGATTACCTATCAATGTATCCCCGTATCCCCTTCCTTCCTCAAGGTCATGGGGGTCGAGGTTAAGTCCGGTCGTGGTTTCCGTCCTGAGGACGATCAGAAGGAGCACGGCGTGTACATCTTTAACGAGAAGGCACGTGCCACTTACGATCTGCAGCTGAATGATAAGATTGGCGATGATGAGATTGTTGGTTTTATGCCGGACGTGAAGTTCGCCTCTTTCCGTACGGAAGTATCGCCGATGGCCTTTTTCGTCTGGGGCAAACAGCGTTGGGGTGGGGGCGAAGTTTATTTTAACCAAGCTTATGTGCGGGTGAAGGCGGGCAGCGATATGCGGGCAGCGCTGGAGCATGTGCGGACTTCGCTTGCTAAGTTCGATTCCGAATTTCCTTTTGATGTCCGCTTCTACGATGCCGTGTTGCAGCAGACGTATGAAAAAGAGTTGAAGATTACTTCGCTCATCACGTTGTTCAGTCTGGTGGCTATCTTCATTTCGATTGTCGGTGTCTTTGGCTTGGTGGTGTTCGAGAGTGAATATCGCCGGAAGGAGATCAGCTTGCGCAAGGTGATGGGGGCTACGACTGGGGAGATCCTCCTCATGTTCAACCGCACCTACCTGATCATCCTCGCTCTCTGTTTTGTGCTGGGCGCACCGATGGCCTACTTTTCCGTGGATAAATGGCTGGAAAACTTTGCCTATCGCACGCCGATGTATGCTTGGGTATTTGTGGTTGCCTTTGCTCTTGTCGCCCTCATCACCCTGCTGACCGTCACTTTCCAGAACTGGCACGTGGCTAACGAGAACCCGGTAAAGAATATAAAGAGCGAGTAGTATCGAAGCATAGGTGTGCAAAATATGAGTGATTTGCCTGTTATTTCTTTTTACATATCATCCATCGAAAATAGACGACTCTCTATTTCATACTTGAAAAACGCAATATGGATTCATCCAAATCGAAAAGTGTCCAATAATTGGACAGTGGTGTCCAATTATTGGACACTTTTCGATTTGGGCTAAAACGTTAGTTGCTTGTTATGTTGTATGTTAACTACTTTGGCACGATATTTGAATTGTATAAGGCATGAGAAACGAATAATAACATAAATCTCAGGTGGAAACATGAAAACGATTGTACGAAATTTCTTAAGTATGGTTCGTCGGTTCAAGATGGCGGCGGTGCTGAATGTTGCCGGACTGGCGGTGGCGTTTGCTGTCTTTAGTGTTATTTTGATTCAGATCCGATATGAGGCGCAGTTCGATCGCTGTCATCCGACGGCCGATCGTGTGTTTCGCGTTCAACTGACGACGACGGGTACATTCTCTGTCATCCTGCCGCGTGCCTTTGTGGAAGCGGTGCTTCAGTCGTCGCCCCACATCGAGGCGGGCAGCCTGATCAATCCATACATCTCGCCCATCTATTTCACGGTGACGGAGAATGGAGAGAAGCAGGGCTTTCGCGAGACGGTGCAGACCTGCCATCCAGCGCTTGTGCAGACCTTCGGCTTCCCCATTCTTGAGGGAAACGCCGCCTGCCTGAAGGAACCGGAGAAGGTGATCATCCCCGAAAGTCTGGCGCGCAAGCTCTTTGGCGACCAGTCCGCGGTGGGCAAGTCGCTGCATGCCGAGGAGATGATTTGGTCGAAGGAGCGGGCGGACTTCACAGTAGGTGCTGTCTATCGCGACTTTCCCGAAAACACACAGCTGAGGAACGTGATCTATACAGCGATGGATCCTGACTTTGCTTTGACGAACTTTCGTGCCAGCAATTACATCTGCTATGTTTTGCTGGACGATGCCGCGGCGGCTCAGGACGTGGTGGACAACTTTAACCGCAACTTCGACTTCAAGAACATCGGCAGTACGGATGCGAAGCTTATGTTGACTCCCCTTACCGACATCTACTACCTGAACGAGAGCCAGGACGGCACGCTCTTTCGAAGCGGAAATCGCGAATCCACCTATCTGCTTCTTTGCATTGGGGTGCTCATTCTGCTGGTGGCCGGCATCAACTTTACCAATTTCAGCACGGCACTGACGCCGTTGCGCATCAAAAGTATTAATATCCAAAAGGTGCTTGGCAGCTCCGATCGGATGCTGCGGCTCTCGTTGCTGGTGGAGGCGATGCTGATCTGCCTGGCGGCTTGGGTGGGCAGTCTGTTTCTGGTCTGGGCGTATGGGGATGCCCATTTGGGATTTCTGGAGGCGGATGTGAGCCTCTTGCCGAACGTGGGCATTTTGGCGCTAAGCGGCGGAGTGGCACTGATCGTCGGGGCATTGGCAGGTGCTTATCCGGCGATGTACATCACCTCCTTCCCGCCCGCACTGGTGCTGAAGGGGAGTTTCGGACTTTCTGCTTCGGGGCGCCGGTTGCGCACGGTGCTGATCGGGATTCAGTTTGTGGTCTCTATCCTGTTGATCATAGGGGCTACCTTCGTGTGGATGCAGAACGGCTACATGCGTAGCTACGCGTTGGGTTTCGACAAGGATCAGATTGCCATCGTGGAGCTAAACGGCGATATGGCTTCCAAGCACGGTGAGGCCTATGCCAGCCGCTTGAAGCAATATCCGGGTATCGAGAATGTCGCCTTTGCCATGCAAAAGCTGGGCGCGCAGGATGGTTATTCCACGAACGGTGGAGCGTTTAAAGGGGAAACCTTCCATTACTTCATGCTTGTTGTCTCCTGGAACTTCCTCGAGACGATGGGGATACCACTGACGGACGGGCGTGGCTTCACCCCTTCTGACGCATCGGACTTTAGTGATATGAACTTCATCATCAATCGCGAGATGCAGTCTGCTACGAACATGAAGGTGGGCGATCGGTTCGATGGTACAGAAAGGCGTATCTCTGTGATTGGCGCTGTTGGCGATATACAGCTGACGTCACTCCGACAAAACATCTACAACATGGCCTTTGTTGTCTCCGACACGACCTATTCATTGCCCGTATCCTATATCCGCCTCAAGGCGGGAACGGATCTGCAGGGGGCGGTGAACCATATCCGACGGACGCTGGCAGATATCGACCCGAACTATCCCTTCGACATCGAGTTCCACGACGACATCTTCAATCAACTCTATCAAAAGGAGGAGAGCCTGCGTACGCTGGTGACGGCCTTCAGCCTCATAGCCATTCTGCTATCGTTGGTCGGTGTGTTCGGGCTCGTGGTGTTCGAGACGCAGTATCGCCGCAAGGAGATCGGCATCCGGAAGATCCACGGTGCAACGGTGGCGGAGGTGCTCGCGATGTTCAACAAATCCTATTTCCGGATCATCGCGGTCTGCTTCGTGCTGGCGGCACCGGTGGCGTGGTATGGCGTGAAGGTGTGGCTCGAGAACTTTGCCTACAAGGTGCCGATGTCCGTCTGGGTCTTCTGCCTCGCCTTTGTGGTGGTGGCGGGTATCACGCTGGGCACCGTTACTTTCCAGAGCTGGCGGGCGGCTAATGCCAACCCGGCAGACAGTATCAAAAACGAATAATATATCAATATGTTTTACACAATAAATACAAATGAATTATGATCAAGATTGAAGGATTAAGTAAGTTTTTCCGCACAGAAGAGGTGGAAACAATCGCATTAAACAAGGTCTCTTTAGAAGTAAAAGACGGTGAGTTTGTAGCCATCATGGGACCCTCTGGCTGTGGAAAGTCCACGCTGTTGAACATTCTCGGTCTGCTGGACAATCCTTCCGAGGGTAACTATTACCTCAGCGAAAAGGAGGTTGGCCACTTGAAGGAGAAGGAACGCACCCAAGTACGCAAAGGCAACATCGGCTTCGTCTTTCAGAGTTTCAATCTGATTGACGAGTTGAACGTCTACGAAAACGTTGAACTCCCTCTCATGTATCTAAAGGTTAAAACGGCTGAGCGGAAACGTATGGTGACCGAAATCTTGAAGCGCATGAACATTAGCCATCGCGCTGCCCATTTCCCCCAGCAACTTTCCGGAGGTCAGCAGCAGCGTGTAGCCATCGCCCGTGCCGTCGTTTCGAACCCGAAGATCATCTTGGCGGATGAGCCGACCGGTAACCTGGATAGCAAGAATGGTGCCGAAGTAATGCAGCTCCTTACCGAGCTCAATAAGGAGGGTACGACTATCGTCATGGTTACACATAGCAAACACGATGCCGGCTTTGCCCATCGTGTGGTCAACCTGTTCGACGGTAGCATTGTTTCTTCCGTCAGCGAGTTTATCTAAGAGACAGATTCAATTATTGTACTCAAGTTTCGGAAGTAACCTAAAGGATGGCAAAAA
>JAVVRI010000004.1:0-46745 GCA_036654795.1 Tannerellaceae bacterium | reverse complement strand
ATATATCTTTCTTTATCTTCCGAATAGGGAAACTATATGGCTAAATTCCGATGCTCATCCACCGGGAAAATCGGCTGACCCCCTTTTGTTGTCTTGGAAACAAGACTTATAGGCAATAAAAAAACCTACAAATCACTTATTTGTAGGTTTTGGTCCAGCCCTTGTCCGGTTTTGTCCGGTAGGTTCTGCGGAAAGACAGGGATTCGAACCCTGGGTACCCGTAAGGGTACAATGGTTTTCGAGACCATCCCGATCGGCCACTCTGGCATCTTTCCTTCATTCTAAATACGACCACAAATGTATAAAAAATATAAGATCTTCATCCATTAAAAGCCTTTTATTTTCGAAAGGTATAAATAAAATTGACTACTTTTGCACATTAAATCAGGATAGCATGACATACGAAGAAACACTGCACTATTTATACACTAGCATTCCGGTCTTTCAACCTACCGGGGCTGCGGCCTACAAGCCGGGATTGGCTACAAGCATTGCGCTAGATGATTATCTGGGCAATCCGCATAAAGCCTACCGCACAATCCACGTCGGGGGAACAAACGGAAAAGGCTCTGTCAGCCACCTACTGTCAGCCATACTACAACAGTCTGGATATAAAGTAGGCCTTTACACCTCACCCCACCTGCTAGACTTCCGCGAACGGATTCGCGTAAACGGAAAAATGATCTCCAAAGACTATGTCATCAACTTTATAGAGCAACACCGCTCCTTTTTCGAACCCCTATCCCCCTCCTTCTTCGAACTAACATCCAGCATGGCTTTCGAGTATTTTCGTGCCGAGGAGGTGGACTTTGCCGTTATAGAAGTAGGTTTGGGCGGACGGCTGGACAGTACCAACATCATCACGCCCATACTGAGCATTATCACGAATATAAGCCTAGACCATATGCAATATCTGGGTGATACCGTTGAGAAGATTGCTGCTGAAAAAGCAGGCATCATCAAGCCCGGCATTCCGGCTCTGATAGGAGAAACGTATGCTGACAGCGTATCGAAAGTCTTTACCGATACTGCCTCAGCGGCAGGTGCACCGATCCGCTTCGCCCAAGGGGTGAAAGTGATGAACGAATCGCAACTGACGGAAACCGGCATTTGGCATTTCGATTCGGTGGAGTTTGGTCTACTATCCGGCGAACTAGGCGGAGCCGTACAATGCAAGAATGCACAAACCGTATTGGTAGCCCTCAATCTGTTAAAAAGCAAAGGGGTAGCAATACTACCCGAAGCGGTCAAAGAAGGCTTTAAGCACGTAGTGGAATTGACCGGACTGATGGGGCGCTGGCAGGTATTGCAGGATTCACCTCTAGTCATGTGCGACACAGGTCACAATGTAGGCGGCTGGGAGTATCTACAAATCCATCTTGGAGAGGTGGCCAAACGTCATAAACAGCTCTATATGATAGTCGGCATGGTAAACGATAAAGACATTGACGGGGTATTGGAACTTATGCCTCCGAACGCTTTCTATTTCTTTACCCAAGCCTCTGTGGAGCGCGCAATGCCAGCTGAGGAATTTGCAGCACATGCAGCCAGTAAAGGTCTTTCAGGCATGATCTGTCACCGAGTGGCCAATGCCGTGTCAGAGGCACTGGCCAAAGCAACCGACGATGATGCGATCTTTATAGGAGGCAGCACGTTCATCGTTGCCGATGCATTGCCTTTATTCCACAAACACCATGAATAATACAAATACAAACAATTTAATATTATGACAGAACAAATTCAAAGAAAACTGAGTGAATCACCAACGGCCAGATGGTTCGTACTGGCACTCGTAGCATTTACAATGCTTTGCGGATACTTTATTACGGACATGATGGCCCCGCTTCAAGATCTGCTGCAAACTCCGGTCGGAGGTGGCGGTTTGGGTTGGAGCGGAGAGGATTACGGCAAATTCACTAGTGCATATGGCTGGTTCAATGTATTTCTATTGATGCTTATCTTCGGAGGGATGATACTCGACAAAATGGGAGTGCGCTTCACCGGAGTAATGGCTACCAGCATTATGATTGTTGGTGTATTTATCAAATGGTTTGGTATTTCGCACGACTTTGGGGGTGAGACAATCACCATCTTCGGAACTGTATGGGGTTACCCCTTACTGGTTGCCTCGTTAGGCTACGCTCTGTTTGGCGTAGGTATAGAGATTGCCGGCATCACGGTGTCTAAGATTATCGTCAAATGGTTTAAAGGCAGGGAAATGGCCTTGGCCATGGGTCTGGAAATGGCTTGCGCCCGTATTGGTACGGGGTTGGCTATCGGCGTTACACCGTTCCTGAGTCGCGCGTTTGGCAATTCGATCAGTATGCCTATCTTCATCGGACTGATCCTGCTTTGTATCGGCTTCTTGTCCTTCCTTGTATTTGTTGTGATGGACAAACGTCGGGATGCCGAAACAAGCACTTCAGGAGACGAAGAAAAAGAAGAAGCTTTCCGCATCAGAGACATACTGGATATTATTTCCATCAAAGGTTTCTGGTACATTGCTCTCTTATGCGTCTTGTTCTATTCGGCCGTGTTCCCCTTCCTGAAATATGCGCCGAGCCTGATGATAAACAAGTTCCATATTGAGCCCTATTTCTCAGGCATTATTCCGGCACTTCTTCCCTTCGGAAACATCCTGCTTACTCCGTTCTTCGGTAACTTGTACGACCGTAAGGGCAAAGGAGCCACCATTATGATTATCGGAGCAATCATGCTTGTGTTTATACATTTTATGTTCTCCATTCCGATGTTGGACAATTGGATCGTAGCTCTTATCTTAATCATTCTGCTGGGCATCGCTTTCTCGCTTGTACCGTCAGCCATGTGGCCTTCCGTTCCGAAGATCATTCCTGAGAACAAACTAGGAACGGCATACGCCTTAATCTTCTGGGTTCAGAACTGGGGTCTGATGGGGGTACCTTATCTGATTGGTCGCGTATTGGACAAATATTGTATTACGGGTTATGTAAACGACAAACCGACTTACGACTACATGATACCCATGATGATCTTCACCTGCTTTGGTGTGTTAGCCCTCGTTATCGCCATCCTGCTCAAACGGGAAGACAAGATTAAAGGCTACGGACTGGAACAACCAAACATCAAAAAGTAAGTAAATCATTCGTATAGTCTTTGGAGATTAAAATGACTCGTTAGCCAACAGAAAAAGGCTCGGCAGCTAAAAAAAATAGCTGCCGAGCCTTTTTTTTTAGCTGCCGAGCCATTTCTATAAAGATGCCTATCTGTTTTGCCTGCGATGCCGAGCCTTTTTGCTTTACAGTTAGCCACCGGCCGACAGCAGGTTACTAACAGTAAAAACGTTGTTTAATAATCTACATTTTCGGACGGGTTTAGAGGGTGAAATTAAACTTTTTGTTACCTTTGCGGCCGTAAAAAGTAATCACTAAATTATGGACGACAGTATCCCGCTAGAAACGAACAAGTATTAACAAAGCAGAGGTTTATCTTTCATACACCCTCTGCTCGTAAACAACAACGAAAGGAGGCAAGAATGAGATCATTCCTTTATTGCGAAGCCGGTTTTGTGGAAAAAGACCGATGGCTTCCAAATTGCTGGGTTAATGTAGAGACCCCAACTACTGAAGATATCAGATACCTGATTGATGAGCTGAACGTACCAGAATCATTCCTTACAGACATTGCGGACGTAGACGAACGCCCCCGTATTGAATACGAAGGCAATTGGTTGCTCACCATCTTGCGTATTCCCGTACAAAGCCAGGCACAAGGCATCCCCTTTACCACCGTGCCCATTGGCATTATCACCAACAATGACGTGATTATTACGATCTGTTACTTTAAAACAGAACTGATACCGGATTTCATCCGCTACTCGCGCCGGAAGGAACTGATGGTACGCCATAAGTACGACCTTATTTTGCGCCTTATCTATTCATCCGCCGTCTGGTTTCTGAAATATCTGAAGCAGATCAACAACGAAGTTTCGCACGCTGAGAAGGCGCTTGAGAAAAGCATACGTAACGAGGACCTCCTCCGGCTGATGAAGCTGGAAAAGAGTATGGTCTTCTTCAACACCTCCATCCGTGGCAACGAGGTGATGCTTACCAAACTGCAAAGTATCTTTCAAGAGCCAATGTATATGGACAAAGAGTTGCTGGAGGATGTGGAAACGGAGCTCAAGCAGGCGCACATCACCGTCAACATCTATAGCGACATTTTAACCGGCACTATGGATGCCTTTGCCTCCATCATATCGAACAATGTGAATACAATCATGAAGCGTATGACCTCTATCTCCATTATCCTGATGGTGCCTACGCTGATTGCCAGCTTCTATGGGATGAACGTCATTACTTATGCCGAAGACTTGCCACACGGCTTCGTAGCCATTGTCTGTTGCTCCATCATGATCTCGGCGCTGGCATTCTTTATATTCAGGAAAATACGCTGGTTTTAACCCAGTCTGCTCAAACAAGAACAGAAAACAGAACTGACCGCAAAGTGAGGAGATAGATATCATCTTCACTTTGCGGTCAGTTCTATTATAAGCGCTCTGCGCGCATTCTTTTTCTCTCTTTATTTTTCGATACGAATACGTGCATCGACTGCAAAAAGACCGCGGTCGGTAGCCACAAGCGGATTAATGTCCATCTCCTTAATCTCAGAAGCAAAACGCAACAAGGTGGAGAGGCGTACAATAATGTCGGCATACTGCTGCTCGTCAATGCCTTTTTGTCCGCGTGTTCCTTTAATAATAGGATAACCGCGCAAAGATCGGATCATGGAGAAGGTCTCGTCGTACGACAACGGCGCCAAACCGTAAGATACATCCTGCAACACCTCTACAAAGATACCTCCCAGGCCACAAAGCACCACGTGACCAAACAAATCCTCATACTTCGCCCCAACAAACAGCTCCTGTCCTTTCAGCATGGGCTGTATCAAGATAGCCGTCACATCCGGCAGGCGCATCATGCGCTCGTATTCAAACAACAGGTGCTCCTCGCAACGTACGTTTAGCGCCACACCGCCAATATCGCTTTTGTGCACCGGACCAACCACTTTGGCCACAACCGGATACTTTACCTTATGGGCAAAATCCAGCAGCTCCTCCTTATTGGCCGAAGCAAACTCCTGTACCAAGGGGATGTTGGCAGCACTAAGCAGCGTGCGCACCTGCTGTGGGTTCAGATAGCCACTTGATGGCAATTGGTCGATAATCCGCCTAACCTCCGGCACATTCACTCCATAGAGCTGAATATCCGTACTGGCCGGCTTCGGGGTGTTAATCACACGCGAAAGAGCAGTTCCCAGCGTCACTTCGTCCGAGAAGTTAACATGACCTTTCTTGACAAAGCTTTTTACCTCCGGCCCTGCCGTTACAATGGAGGGAAGGACGGGAAAGATTGGTTTGTTGCATTCCTCCATCTTCTTATGGAGCACCTCGTAAGTATCATATAACTTCACCAGACCGGGACTGCCGAAGATAACCATAATAACATCTATGTTGTCAAACTTATTCTCGCAGAAGTCGATGGCGGTAGCCAGATGCTCCGGTGTGCCCGTCCCGATAATGTCAATCGGATTACCCACGGCAGCACCGGGATAAAGTCTCAGTTTTAATTCGTTTGCAAGCTCCCCATCCAAGTTGGGTACATTCAACCGACCTTTAGAAAGGGCATCAGCCAACATGACTGCCGGGCCACCCGCGTGAGTTACAATTGCGCAATTCTTACCTTTCACCTCTTTCAATGTAAAGATACTGGCCACAGTGGTCAGTTCCTCACGGCTGAAGCAGCGCACAATACCCGCCTTGCGAAACAAAGCTTCGACGGCAGAGTCCGAACTAGCAATAGCCCCGGTATGAGACGAAGCAGCACGTTTGCCGGAATCGGTACTACCCGCCTTGATTGCGGCAATCCGACATCCTTTACGAATCAATGAAGAGGCATGATAAAGCAGTTTGTCCGGCTCACGAATGCTCTCAATATATAGCATCTTAATCTTCGAATCGAGTACTGGGTCGAAGTGACGATCCATATATTCCAGAATATCCTCTACCCCAATCTGCTTGGAGTTTCCCACCGACCAGACGGAAGAGAAGCGCAGCCCTTTCGTTAGGGCTGACTCTATAATGAAAAGAGCCGTACCTCCAGAACTGGATATAAAGTCCACACCATCGGAATGAAACTCCGGTATCGGTTGGGTAAAGACACCGTGGAAGTTGGTATTCATCAATCCGATGCAGTTCGGTCCGATCAAGGATGCACCAGCTTCGTTGACACTCTCCAGCATCCTGTCCTCCAGGATTCCTCCCTCATGGGTTTCTTCGCCGAAGCCAGCAGAAATAACGATGAAAGCCTTCACGTTTTTCTCTTTGGCTAATATGTCTACCACCTCCGGACAGGCAGGACCGGGTATGGAGATAATGGCCATCTCCGTCTCAGGAATATCCCGGACACTGGGGTAGGACTTCAGCCCTTGTACGTCGGTCTCTTTTGCATTGACCACATACAGTTCGCCCATATACTTGCCATCTAACAAATTACGCACCAAGCGACCACCTGGTTTATGCACATTATTGGATCCTCCAACCACTACGATACTCTGAGGATTTATCAGTTCCTGATTAATCATACCATTTTGATTATATATTATGAATGAATGGGAGCAAATATAGCTTTTTTCCTCGTTTAACCGCAGTTCGGGATGTTAATTATTTACACTTTGAACTATTCAAACATTTTATCAATACCTCCTATGTCTGGCAAGTTACTTTTTCGTTCCTCTTCATTTGCTGTATGGCAAGGATTGGCATATTGTTCGGATACCTCGAAATTCTCGTCCTGTTTATATCCCAACGTTGTGTCGGCAAACACCTTTTGCATGAAAAGACCATAAATAGGCAACGCCATACTGGCTCCTTGCCCTTCGGCCAAGCGGTCGAAGTGAATGGAACGGTCTTCGCCACCTACCCAACAACCGGAGACGAGGTTCGGCGTAAAGCCCATAAACCAACCGTCGGAATTGTTCTGTGTCGTACCCGTTTTTCCTCCCATCGGTGCCGTGATGCCATACCGATAGCGAACGCGCGAACCCGTACCACCATCTATTACGCTACGCAACATATAGAGCATTTTATAGGAAGCCTCTTCCGTCAGCACCTCGTTCATTTGCGGTGCAAAGCTGGCTATCGTGTTTCCGTAAGAGTCCTCAATGCGAGTCACGTAAAGCGGTTCGACACGGATACCTTTATTGGCAAAAGTAGTGTAGCCACTCACCATCTCGCCCACCGATACGTCTGGCGTACCTAAGCAAACGGAGATCACGGGATCAATATAATTCTTCAACCCGAAAGAGTGCAACAGATGAACAAACGTATAAGGAGATAGCTGCTTCATCAGATAGGCCGTCACCCAGTTGGAAGAGTTCTGCAAGCCCCACTTAATCGTGACCATCTCGCCCACTTTCTTTGCTCCTGCATTACGCGGCACCCAGAGGCGACCGTTCTCGTCCGTCAACTGTTGCTGCACGTGTAGCATCTCGTCGCACGGGCTAAAGCCCTCAATCATAGCTAACGAATAAAGGAAAGGTTTCATAGTAGAGCCCACCTGACGGCGGCCGCCATTAACCATGTCGTATTGGAAGTCGTTGTAGTCGATTCCGCCCACATAAGCCTTCACCTGTCCGGTATGCGGATCCATCGACATAAAGGCTGTACGCAGGAAGCTCTTGTGATAACGGATAGAGTCCCAAGGAGACATCAGCGTGTCGATCTGACCATTCCAGCTAAAGACACGCATATCCAGCGGCTTCTGAAACTCGGCGCGCATCTCGGCCTCTTTCATTCCGCTCTTTTTCATCGCGCGGTAGCGATCCGTCTGATGCATAGCACGCATCAACATTGTGTCTACCTGCCCCACTGACACATCGCGTGAGAAGGGGGCATAGCTACGTCCCTGCTTCTCGCGAGCAAAAGCGGGCTGCAAGTCTTTACCGATATGCTCGCGCACGGCATCCTCGGCATACTTCTGCATTCGCGAATCAATCGTTGTGTATATTTTCAGTCCATCGGTATAGAGGTTGTAGAACTCTCCATCGGCCTTTTTATTCTTGTTGCACCAACCATAGAGCGGGTTCGTCGCCCATGACAGGGAGTCTTCGCTAAACTTCTGCATCTGCCAAGAAGCATAGTCGCTACGATCCGGTTTTTTAGCCGTTAGCGTCAGGCGAAGATATTCACGGAAGTAAGGTGCCAGTCCGTCCTTATGATCCATACGGGTAAAGTGAACGGTGAGCGGTAGAGCGGACAAAGAGTCGCATTCCTCCTCGGAAATATAGTCGGCTTTCCGCATCTGTTCCAGCACCGTATTGCGTCGTCCACGCGTCCGCTCGGTATGGCGTACGGGGTTGAAATAAGAAGGGTTCTTACACATTCCTATAAGCGTAGCAGCTTCTTCAATCTTAAGGTTCTTTGGGGAAGCACCGAAATAGACGCGTGCTGCCGACTGGATGCCCACAGCATTATAGAGGAAGTCGAACTTATTTAGATACATATTAATAATCTCCTCCTTCGTATAGAAACGTTCTAGTTGGACAGCGATCACCCACTCGATAGGTTTCTGAAACAGACGTTCCGTAAGGTTGTCTGCGCTCGGCGAGAAAAGTTGCTTGGCAAGCTGTTGGGTGATGGTACTACCGCCACCACCGCTTTTCTGCATCAGGATACCCCGTTTGATCACTGCACGAAACAAGCCCTGTGCATCAATGCCGCTGTGCGAGATGAAACGTTCATCCTCCGTAGCAATCAGCGCCTTTACCAGATGCGGAGATAGGTCGTCGTAGTTCACGAATATACGATTGTCCTGACTGTGGGCATAACTGCCCAACGTTCTGCCGTCGGACGAAAGGATCTGCGACGCATATTTATCAATCGGATTCTCCAACTGTTCCACCGGTGGCATATAGCCTATCGAACCGTTCGCTATTGCAACAAATAGGAGCACGACAATCCCCAGCACCGCTGCATACAACACCCAAAAACCAATAATAATACTCTTTGTTACTTTTGATGCCATAATACCTTATTATAATCAGTCGGCAAAGGTAATAAAACTATGGTAAGGAGTACGCCCTGCACACAACTTTTCTTTCCATCCGCTTGTTAGAATAAGATATAAATCAACACTAAATGAATTCGTATGAAAAATTGGATTGACAAGGTTAATTATTCCGTTCGTTTCTGGTGGATGTCTATATTGCTAGGCATCTTCTACATTATCGTAGCCATCAGCTTATTGTTTACACCGATTGCCAGCTACATTGCCCTGAGCGTAGTGTTTAGTCTGGCCATGTTTATTAGTGGTATTCTGGAGATTGCCTTCGCCATAAGCAACCGAAAAACGATTGCGACCTGGGCATGGTACATGGTTGGCGGGCTCATAGATCTTGTACTGGGTGTCTTCCTTATCCGTGATCCGGAGCTCAGCATGGGGATATTACCGCTGATCGTTGCCTTCTGGCTGATGTTTCGCGGGTTTACGACGATTGGTTACGCCATGGATTTGCGCCGTTACGGCACTCGCAACTGGGGTTGGTACGTGTTGATAGGCATATTGGCCATTATCTGCTCCATCTCGATTATCTGGCAACCGGAATTAGGCGTGCTGACGGTAGTTTATATGATCTCTTACGCGCTGCTGATTTTAGGTGTGTTTAAAATCATACTCGGTTTCGAACTGCGCACGCTCCACACCAAGAACAAGAGCAAGAATGTAGAATGAGACCTACAATAGGCTCGACATCGAAAACGAACCAGATAAGCATATAAAAAGAGAGTGCATGCTATTCGAAAATAGCATGCACTCTCTTTTTAAAAAGCATGCATCCTTTTTCCAAAAAGCATGCATCCTTTTGCTGTAAAGCATACATGCTTTTTTTTGAAAGGATGTATGCTTCGTATGAGATTATCGTTTCTTTACAGCCGCGCGCGGAGCCTGTGGCTTGGGGGCGGAGTTGTTTTGTTCGGAACGTTTCTGATTGCGGAAGTAGCTGCCATCACGTTTGCTGCCAAACATGTTACGACGCTTAGACTCGGCCTTGATGGCCTCGTTCTTTTCGGCTACTGCCACTTTTACGCGCGCCGTCTCAAACTCATTTCCTCCGGCTACGGGGATGGCCTTTCCGGTCAGCTTATTAATATCTTTCAACAATGGAACCTCTTCCACATCACAGAAGGAGAGCGCTGTGCCACTACGACCTGCACGGGCAGTACGACCGATACGGTGTACATACGTCTCAGGTACTTCCGGCAATTCGAAGTTAATTACGTGCGTAATGTGATCTACATCAATACCACGGGCAGCAATATCTGTAGCTATCAGCACACGGATATTCTGATCCTTAAAGTCACTAAGCGCTCTCTGGCGAGCATTCTGACTCTTATTGCCATGAATGGCAGCCGCGCTAATCTCCGCCTTCTCCAATACTTTGACGACCTTGTCCGCGCCATGCTTGGTACGAGTAAAGATCAGCACAGACTCCAACGACTTATCCTTCAATAGTTCGATCAGCAAGTCTACCTTGTCTTTCTTCTCTACGTAATAGAGATATTGATCTATCTTCTCCACCGTAGAAGAGGCAGGTGTAACCTCCACCTTCTCGGGACGGTTCAGGATTGTTCCGGCCAAACGCTCAATCTCCGGCGGCATCGTGGCCGAGAAGAACAACGACTGGCGCTGCTTGGGTAACAGAGGCAGGATGCGCTTGATGTCATGGATGAAACCCATGTCCAGCATGCGGTCGGCTTCGTCGAGTACAAAGAACTCCAACGTGTTCAGATGCACAAATCCCTGATTGATCAGGTCAAGCAAACGGCCGGGGGTGGCTATCAACACATCGACGCCTTGGCGCAAAGCGTCGGTCTGAGGCTTTTGTCCCACTCCGCCGAATATCACCGTATGGCGCAAACCGGTAAAGTAACCATACGAGGCAAAGCTCTCGTCGATCTGAATGGCCAGTTCGCGCGTAGGCGTCAGTACAAGTGCCTTGATACCGCGCGTACGGTTTATTTTGTTCTGCTCATATAGTTTCTGAATAATGGGGATAGAAAAAGCGGCGGTCTTGCCTGTCCCTGTCTGTGCGCAACCCAGTAAGTCATATCCTTCCAATACAATGGGAATAGCCTCGGCTTGTATGGGGGTTGGGGTTATGTAACCCTCTTGCTTCAGAGCCTTACGTATAGGCTCTATCAATGCTAATTGTTCAAACGTCATCTAATAATAGGGTGAGCCATCGCGACTCGTTATGTAAATAATGATGCAAAGGTACATGAAAAATTCCGATATAACCTTACCTTTGTTTCCATTAATGAATAAAAGCGACTTGTCAGAACCTATGAAAGAAATGCTGCTCTTACTGAAAAAGTTTTTCGGTTACACCTCTTTCCGCCCTTTGCAGGCAGAGATTATAGAACGGATTATGCAGAAAGAAGACTCCCTTGTGCTTATGCCGACAGGCGGAGGTAAGTCTATCTGCTTCCAACTTCCGGCCATCTACATGGGGGGTACAGCCATCGTTGTATCACCCCTTATCGCTCTGATGAAGGATCAAGTGGAGGGACTCATTGCAAACGGTATACCCGCAGCAGCCCTCAACAGCTCCATGCCCGAGGAGGAGAGGCAGCAGGTAAAGCAGCTCTGCATGCAAGGGAAAATCAAACTGCTCTACATCTCGCCTGAGGGGCTGATGGGGGAAATAGATTGGTTGCTACCCCGAATGGAGCTCTCTCTGATCGCCATAGACGAAGCGCACTGCGTCTCACACTGGGGGCACGACTTCCGACCGGAATACACCCAGCTTGGCATTCTGAAGGAACGCTTCCCTACTGTGCCTATGATTGCACTCACCGCTACGGCGGATAAGATTACGCGTACTGACATCCTCACGCAACTCAACCTCCGTACACCCCGCACGTTCATCTCCTCCTTCGACCGGCCGAACCTCTCGCTCACCGTCAAGCGCGGGTTGGATCAGAAGGAGAAGAGGAGCGCTATCGTCCACTTCATCCGAGCGCACAAAGGACAGAGTGGCATCGTCTACTGCATGAAACGTAGCGACACCGAGGATGTAGCCGAAGACCTCACGGGTTATGGCATCAGCGCCGTGGCCTACCACGCCGGACTCTCAGCCGCCCGCCGCGAGAGGGCGCAAAACGACTTCATCCGCGATCGCGTGGAGGTGGTCTGTGCCACCGTTGCTTTTGGCATGGGTATTGACAAGAGCAACGTGCGCTGGGTCATCCATTATAATATGCCCGGCAGCATAGAAGGCTATTACCAAGAGATAGGACGCGCCGGGCGTGATGGCCTCCGAAGCGATACTCTTCTCTTCTATTCCATAAGCGACCTCATCATCCTTCGCCGCTTCGCCGAAGAGAGTGGGCAGGCCGAGATCAACCTCGAAAAGCTCAACCGCATGAAGCGCTATTGCGAAGCCGAAGTATGTCGCCGTCGTATCCTGCTCAGCTATTTCGGCGAAGAGGCCGAGCACGACTGCGGCAACTGTGATGTATGCCGCAATCCGCCGAAGCGATTCGATGGCACCGTACTTATCCAAAAAGCACTTAGCGCCCTCCTCCGCACGGACGAAAGGGTCGGCATGCAGATGCTAATCGACATTCTTCGCGCCTCCACACGTGCCGAGATTATAGAAAAAGGATACGATAAGCTGAAAACTTACGGCGCCGGACGAGACCTGCCTTACAAACAATGGAAGGAGTTCCTCTACCAAATGATACAACTCGGCTATCTGGAGGTGGACTATGCCACGGCAAACGTACTGCGCGTTACTCCGCTGGGCAACAAGGTGCTCTTCCAAGGACTTAGCGCCGAGTTGGCCGTCTATCGTCAGCCCGAAGAGGAGAACGAATATGTACCCACCTCCTCCACTCGTCGCAGCGAACGACCATCCTTTAAGGCACGCCCCATCCGCCCCATTCAGTCGGTGAATGTAGAAGAGAGCCTCCTCGACGCCCTCCGCCAACTGCGCCTCCAAATAGCTGAACGCGAACAAAAGGCTGCCTACATGATATTCTCCGATGTCTCGCTGGAGGACATGGTAGCGAAAAAGCCCCTCACCTTGGACGCTTTCGGCGAAATCCATGGTGTGGGGCTTATCAAACTCGAACGATACGGCAAGGTGTTTGTTGCCTTAATCCGTCACGTACTCAGGACGCGGTAGGGGAGGCACCTCGTCAGGCCAAGGTGCGGGTTGCCCGGTAGCCTTGAAAGCCGGTCGCTGTCCGCCAACGCTGCGTAAGTAAGTACCCAGTTCGCGCGAAAGCTTCTTCACTTTGGCCGGTTTGGCGGAGGCCAGATTTTGATTTTCACCCAGATCACGGCTCAGGTTAAACAACTCCTTCACACCACTCTCGTAATAATAGATCAGCTTCCAATCCCCCTTTCGGATGGTACAGGTGGCACCAATGCCGGGACCCGTTGGCCCCCAGTTGTTCGGAAAGTTCCAGATGAGGGCACGTCCTTTGGCAGGGTTCTTACCCTTGCCGGTAAGGAGAGGCACGAAGCTACGGCCATCCACCACTTGGGGCAGCGTAGACATCCGGACACCGGCCATCTCAAGCAACGTGGGATAAAAATCTTCAATCAACAAATAATCCTTGCACACCGTTGCAGGCTTCGTTACGCCCGGCCAGCAGACGATCATTGGTTCACGTATACCTCCTTCGTAGGCAGAGCCTTTGCCACTCTTTAGCGGCAGGTTGTGCGTATTCAGCTCTCCGCCACGGGAATTCTGGGCGCTAAGGCCGCCGTTGTCGGACATGAAAACGATGATGGTATTCTCCGTTAGATGGTTTTTATCGAGGTAGTCCATCAGGTCGCCCAAGCTTTTATCCATCCCCTCCACCAACGCGGCATAGGCAGCTTCGCGTGGATCCATGCCGCGAGCGGCATACTTGTCGTAGAAGCGCTTGTCACGGTTGATCGGGATATGCACGGCGTAATGAGACATATAAAGGAAGAAAGGCTTCTCCTTCGGGCGGGCATCGAGGGCAAGGACAGCTTCGCGGGTGAGGGCTTCGGTGACGAAGACGTCCGTGCCGTGATACTTCTCCAGACCGGGCACAGCGAAAAGTGATGACGGTTTACCGTCCGTGCGATTACCGTAATTCTCCTCGCCGAGGTAACTGGCTAGTCCCCCGGCAGCATGGCCGGCAATATTCACATCGAATCCCAGATTGAGCGGATTGGCTGCAGGGGTAGAGATGGCGCCAAAGTGCGCCTTGCCGCAGTGGATCGTGTAGTAGCCGCCATCATGTAGCATCTGTGGCAGCGGAGTGGCTAGGCAGGTATGCTCCACACCGGGCGTAGGGCTCATCCCATTGATGTTCCATTCCGGATAGGTGAGCCGATCGCTCCGTCCATCTACCGACTTATTATACTCCAACGTCCAGTTCGTCACCCGGTGACGAGCAGCATTCATGCCGGTAAAAAGACTGACGCGCGACGGGGAGCTGACGCTCGAGGCATAAGCGTTCGTAAACTTCACACCGTGGGCGGCCAAATGCTCCATATTGGGCGTCTGGTAGATGCGATTAAACGGCGTCGTGTCCGAGGCGAAGGGCACGGAGGTATCCTGCCACCCCATGTCGTCCACGAGGAAAAGCACTATGTTAGGACGCTCGGCTGCATGCAGCAGTTGACAGGCATTTGCAAGTAAAAAAGAGGTCGCAAATAGTTTATTCATCATCAACAATTTATATTATTCATCATTTATTTATCCAAAGTAGAGACCGACGTGCCCTTTTCGTCCCACCTATCCGTACGAAAAGAAGAAGCGGGTTGGCCTTCTATATTATAGAGTGTACCCTTTACATAATCGGTAAAACCATAACGCACAGCCACCGGATGGGGCACCTCCTCGCAACCGACAATAATCGTAGCACCCGACAGATCTGCCTTGGCGGGATAGAAAACACAATCCGCACCAGCCACCATAAACTGATCCAACGGTTGGTTGTAAGTAGTCAATCCACCTTCGGCATGATCAAAGGAAAGAATAACTTTCCCCTTCATCTTTACCGTATCCATTGATTTAAAGGTCGGACCATAAGAGGCTATACCCTCCACTCCGTAGGTACGGTTCAGGGCGGCGACAGCGAAGCGGAAACCCACGACTTCCTTGTTGGATGGGTGAATATCCCACTCTTCGCCCACGTCAAGTAACGTAATCATACCTGTGTTCTCCATCTCTTTTTCACATTCAGCCTGCGCTTCTCGCATAAAGGCGGAATTTCCATCACCATACGTAAAGGGGGCTATTTGTGCGTAGTAGACAGGGAAGTTACCCACGCCCCATTTGGCACGCCAGTCCGTCAACATTGCTCTGTAAAGTTGCTTGTAAAGAGCCGGCTCACTACGATTTGTTTCTCCTTGATACCAAATGCAGCCCTTCAGGGCATAACCAACGATGGGATTGATCATACCGTTAAAGAGGACGGCGGGCGTTTTGTTGGGAGTCTTTATCTCCTCCTTCGTCTTAGGAATGAGGCGCTGAGGGAAGGCACTAAGAGCCTCGCGGCTCATGAAGGCTTCGATGGCAGCACCACCCCATGGAGCGGAAATGAGGGCAACGGGCACACCGAGCGTACGCTGAAGCTGGCGACCGAAATAGTAAGCCGATGCACTACAATTAGCCACCGTGGCAGGCGTTGCCAACAGCCATTTACCTTTGCAGTCCGCCTGTTCGTTGGGCGAAAAGGCCTTCTCCACTTCGAAGAAGCGCAACTGTGTGTTGGCACCATTCGCAATGGCCTCCGGACCACCCAGAATAGGTTTACCATAGTAGCCCTTCATCTTCATTTCCATATTAGACTGGCCGGTGCAAAGCCATACTTCACCGAAAAGGATGTCAGTGATGACCCGCTGCTCAGCGCCTTGACTGATCGTCAGGTGACAGGGCTTACCATCGGCAGGAAGCGTCTGGAGCAAGAGACTCCATGTACCGCTTTTATCCGGCACAACCTGACGCTCTCCTCCCGCCCAAGAGGCGGTCAGCACTACGGGGAGACCGGCATCAGCCGTTCCCCAAATTTTTACTTCAGCATTTTGCTGTAACACCATCCGGTCTGTAAAAATAGCCGGCATCCACAGCTTGGCGGATGAGATTGATGTGCTCGCAAGCATCATCAACAAGATTGTAAATAAGCGTAGCATGTTTTTCTTGTTTATCATTTAACAAGTCACAAAGAACGCAATTCTTTTGGAGGGAAACAATGCTTCTGTGGCTAAACTTCACAATCAGCCCACGCACAATCCGTTTACCGATGTTTACAGGATGGTCACACCTTCTAAAAAATAGTTTGCCGATGCCAGCAGGTATATGCTGACGCCGACAAACTGTTTGGGCAGCACCGCAAAGGGCGCAAAAACGCACTAAAAATAGTATTGGTCTATGATTTCCTGCATGCGGGGACTGTCTTCAACCTCATCTCCAGCCTCACGACGAAGGCGAAGAAGATCGTCCTTCATACGGCGAATAATATCTTGATAGGCCGGCTCGTTGTAGAGGTTCTTATTCTCACCGGGATCGGCCACAAGGTCGTGAAACTCCCAGGCAGGGGTAGTCGTGCTATCCTCAGAGCCAGTGGAGCCTAGCCGGTCACCATAAAGAAACATTAGCTTGTAGCGATGGTCACGAATCCCCATGTGGGCGGGGCGAATGGCGTGCTGCGTCCAGTAGCGATAGTACATGGCGGGACGCCAATCGGCCGGAGTCTCGCCGCGGAGGTTGGCGCGAAAGCTATGTCCTTGAGCGCCTTTAGGGGCATCGACGTTGGCATAGTCAGCCAGTAGAGATGCAAAGTCAACATTGAGGACAATGTCATTATTCCGCGTATCTGCCGGTATTTCCTTGGGGTAACGAATCACAAAGGGCATGCGAAGGGACTCTTCGTACATCATACGTTTATCAAAAAAGCCATGCTCACCAAGAAAGTAGCCTTGGTCGGAAACATACACAACAATAGTATTTCTATTGAGCCCTTCGCTGTCCAGATAGCGGAGCAGGCGACCGATGTTATCATCAATAGTCGCGCCACAACGGAGATAGTCCTTAATCATTTTCTGATAGACCTTCCGCCGTGCTTCCTCCTTTCCGAGTCCTTCGATGGAAAAAGGCAACTCCGGATATTGGCACCACCACGGTCCTTTCGAGGCCGCCTCCCACCTCATCGCCATATTCTCCAACTGCTGGCCAGGGAAGGCACGCCCCGATTGATCGGGACCAAACTCCATCATGCTAGCCGGTTCGGGAAAAACAACGCCATCGTAAAGATGCTTCATGCGCTCGGGAAAGTCCCACGGCTCGTGCGTGGCCTTGAAATGGCAGCACATGAGGAAAGGTTTCGTCTTGTCGCGCTCGCCGATCCATCGGATAGTTTTGTCCGTCACGAGGTCAGTGGAGAAACCTTCTTCACGTACACCGCTCTGCCCCTTGTCATCGTCCACCCAGTTCGCAGCAGTCTTAAATACGGGGTTGACGTACTCGCCCTGATCGTGAAAGACACTGAAGAAGTCGAAGCCCGAAGGCTGCTTCTTGAGATGCCATTTACCGATAAGAGCCGTCTGGTAGCCGCCGTCGTGGAGGCGCTTAGCGATGTTGTCCGCCGCCGGATCAAGGCCGTCGCTGAGGGTTTTTACTCCATTGCGATGGCTGTAAGCACCGGTCATAATGGCGGCACGGCTGGGTGCGGAGATGGAGTTCGTGCAAAAGCAATTGTCCAATACACATCCCTCGGCGGCAAGGCGGCGGATATTCTCATTCTTTACATACGGGGCAAGCACGCCGCCATATATACCCCACGCTTGTGAAGTATGATCGTCCGAAAGAATAAAAAGAATATTCGGGCGCTCGTCGGCAGCCGATTTTTCCTCTGCCTGCCCGGTGGTGGGGAGAAGCGTGAGGAGACCGGACGTACCAGCAAGGATCGTTAGAATATTTCTCATTTCACAGTTGTTTTATGGAGGAGGTCATGCGCACGCGCGGTGGTCGGTTTGATACGTGTCAGGGCATCGCCCAGGTCGGAGCGATAGGTGTCCGCCACCTTCATCAGGCGCGCCACCACCTCAGGATATTGGGAAATGACGTCATAGCGTTCGCCCGGGTCACGGCGCAAATCGTATAGCTCAGCCTTCTTCACTTCGCCCATGGTGAGACGGCCGGGCTGACCATCATTGCCGGGTACATACTGCTCATACGTAGCATGCTTGTGGGGGAAGATGAGTTTGAAGCTACCATCCGTCACTCCCTCCAGATCATTCTGGTTGAAATAATAGGCGAAGGAGGTACGCGGATTGGCCTCCTTCTCGCCCCGGATGAGAGGGCAAAGGCTTACGCCGTCAATCTTGTGGGCAGGCAGTGCGGCACCGCTCAGTTCAGCCAGCGTAGGGAAAAGGTCAATGTTCGAGGCCAGCCGATTGCATGTGGTGGCAGGTTGGATGGTACCTTTCCAATACATCACACAGGGGATGCGGTTTCCACCATCAAAGGTAGTCGCCTTGGCTTCGCGCAGTCCGCCGGCGCTACCGGCATGGTTGCCGTAGTTTGTCCATGGGCCGTTGTCAGAGGTAAGGACGATGAGGGTATTCTCCTCCAATTTCTGTTCGCGGAGCGCTTTGAGCACCTCGCCAATGCTCCAGTCTATCTCCATCAGCACATCGCCATAGAGTCCTTGCTCGCTCTTGCCCTTGAACTTGTCGGAGACGGCCAGCGGCACGTGCGGCATGGAGTGTGCCAAATAAATAAGGAAGGGTTTATCCTTGTTCTTCTTAATGAAGTTAACGGTGCGGGTGGTATAGTCGGTAGTAAACTTCGTCTGATCCGTATTATAACCAACCACCTTGTTGCCATCTATCGTCGGCAAGTCGGGAAAGTTGAACGCCTCGCCCTGCTGGGGATGGAAAGGCCACATGTCATTAGAGTATGGCAAGCCATAATATTCATCGAAACCGTTCTGAAGGGGTAAAAACTGAGGCGCATCGCCCAAATGCCATTTACCAAAGATAGCGGTTTGGTAACCCTGTTGCTTCACCAGTTCGCCGAGGGTCATCTCCTCCGCGGCAATGCCATAGGGACAGTTCGGTCCCGGTGCACCAGAGAAGCCGATACGATTGGGATAACAGCCCGTTAACAGTCCGGCACGCGAAGCTCCGCTGATCGGTTGCCCCGCAAGAAAATGGGTAAAACGCATACCTTCGGCCGCCATACGGTCGATGTTTGGTGTCTGATAACCAATCGCTCCGTTGTAGGAGAAGTCACCATAGCCCACATCATCAAGGTTGATCACAATAAAGTTGGTATACTCTGCCGCCTGCCCCATACAGGGGATTGCAGCTGCCATCCAGAGGGTGGGCTTAAGAAAGGGGATAAGGTTCATATGCTTCTGTTATTTATTTGTTACATCATGCCATTGTTGAGGCACCTTCTCGTACGAGCGGGTGCCATATTCATCTCCTCGAAAGGAGTGTTCATAGGAGGCCATTTGCTCCATCCATATTTTCGTCAGAGTTTCTGTGATTACTGGATCTTTGGCCGCTATGTTGTGTTGCTCCATGGGGTCATTCATTAGGTCGTATAGTTCGTATGTGCTCTCCGAATAGTAAAGTTTGTGCTGCCCTTGTATCACGGCGCCCTGACGCTCGGAGCAAAACACCAACGGTTTGCTTCTTACAACCGACTTGCCCATGACGAGTGGCCAGAAAGATTCACCATCCAACCTTACGCCCTCCGGCTTCTTTAAATCCAAAATATCGAGTAAAGATGGTAAATAATCAGACGTAAAACAAGGTTCGGTCATTACTTTTGGGCTTGCTATCTTTTCCTTCCACACCATAAAGGCTGGCACTCGAATGCCTCCTTCATACAACGAGCGCTTCTTGCCACGAAAACTACCGGCCGAGCCGGGAGTGTTTAGTTCCGGACCGTTATCGCTACAGAAAAGAAAGATCGTATGCTCATACGCGCCTTTGCTTTTCAGAAAATCGACCAGACGACCAATCTGTTCATCCATCGCCGTAATACAACCATAATAATTTCTTTCCTCTAACGAGCAATCAGGATACAACGCCGCATGTTCCGGTCCGGCCACGCAAGGCATGTGGGGTGCATGGAACCAGACGACACTGAAAAAGGGGAGTTCATTGTCTATAGCCTCCTCCATAAAAGGTAGGGCATGGTCGATGATGATGCGGCTATCGTCTCCCTGTAAACGATCTGTTACTTTCGTTCCACGAATATTCCAATAAAAGGTGCCATATGGTAAGGCAGCATCTCCTTCAGCCAAATAATCCCAAAAACGTCCGTCACAATGAAACGGTTTCCTCATGGGGTCATAGGTTGGCACCTTCGACTCCGTGACAAAGGCATCGTCGTATCCATGTAGCAACGGAGGATTATAGAGATGTTTGTTCTCCGGACATCCTCTGTTCGCATCCTTTTCTTGATAGGTTAGTGTGCCCAAATGCCACTTACCAAAATGCCCCGTGCGATATCCGGCATCACGCAACAACTCAGGCAAAGTGACCTCTTCCGGGCGCAGTATCCCCTCGTTAGCCGAGAAGACACCTGTACGGAAAGGATTACGTCCGGTAAGTACACTCGCCCGTGTAGGCGATGACAAGGGGCCTGCCGAATAAAAATGATCCATCCGTACCCCCTCTACAGCCAGAGCGTCCAAGACAGGGGTTTTTATCATTTTGTTTCCATTGAAACCGACATCCCCCCATCCCATGTCATCGGCCATGATAAGAATAATATGGGGACGTTGGCTCGATTCTGATGAGGCATTGCCTCCGCTTGCTATAAACAGAGGAGAAAGTAAACAGCCGGTCAGTAACAGATTCTTTTTCGTCATCATGATGTTTTTCCTTGTAATGGTTACTATAAAAAGGCCTCTGAAATTACGCAAGTAATCCGGAGGCCTCATTATTCAACTTATTTCCAACCCGGGTTTTGTACCAAGTTCGTATTTAATAAAGTTTGCTTCAATGGTATCGGATATAAATAGCATTTATCTTCCCAACCAGGTTTCGGCTTATCAATATAAGTGACACAATTCTTATAGCGGGGTTGATCGGCACCATCATATAGGCTGTTTTTGAGTGGCTCACTATGATAGTCTTCGATATTATTAATCTTTACACCCACGGGTTGAAGGCTAAGGTATATACCCTTTTTCCAACGCTTGATGTCGTCAAAACGAAAACCGGAGCCGATCAATTCCACACAGCGCTCACGTCTGATCTCCCACAGTATAGGCGTCACATCGGCATCACGCCATGTATCAAATCCTGCAGTAATGTCTGCCACCTTCATAGCGGTCACATGGGCACGTACTCTGAGTTTATTGATCGTAATATCGGCAATTGCCTGATCAAATCGTCCTAGTTCATACATTGCTTCAGCATGGTTCACCAGCACTTCGCCCATTCTGAATATAGGGGCGTCCGTTCCTTGGTTTTCACGGTTTTCAGCACCCGGATACTCGTTGTAATAGCGATAGAAGAGGTATCCGGCACGAGTCGGAAGTCCACTGGTTTTTACGGCTTCCAGATTAGGGCTTTTCCCAGTGTAAGTATTCTTACCGTTTTGCAAGGGTAACGCTTTGGCCCCTTTAACTCCTCCGGTGATCGTCTTCATCATGTCAATAAATTGACGGTCTTCCGGCTTTCCTGTATATTCCCATGTGGTACGGTCAGACGATGTCTTCACCTCATAAGGAGGACAGATGGTGTAATAAAGACGATAGTCTCTATTTTTAAATTCATCATAGATCGTTGCGTCCTTCTGATATTGAGTAGACGTAGAAATAGGCTTTCCGTCACTACATAGATAGTGCTCCACCAATCGTTTTGTACCTTCCATCAGATATTCATATTCCCGCGTATCATTTGTCAGGTTATGAGACTTCTTGTTGTCATACTCAACGTATTCTTTATACAGCAAGATGCTCTTTTCATTCTTCAAAGAAGGGGAATTAAAGACAGCGTCATAATCCGACACCAGCCCTAAGTTTTGATCAATAAGCTTCTGAGAGGCTTTCACACTTGCTTCCAAATATTTTGTTGCGTCAACACCATCTACTGCTCCATGGTATTTCCTCCACGTTCCTTCGTATAAGCCAAAGCGAGAGATAAATGCTCTGATCACATTGGGATTGATCGTGTTTTTACCATCTCCCGCCGGTTTAATATGCTCTTCTGCGTAAAGGAGGTTGGATAAGAGGTGATCAGCAATCAGTTCGCGTGAGTCTTTCTTTGCATAAAGAGTTTCTTCGTCATCTGTTTTCACCACATGCTCAAGCCATGGCAAGTCGCCAAAGTCCTTCAACAAGTCGAAATAGGCATACGCTCTGAAAAAGTATCCCACGCTCCGCCAATGCTCTTTGTCCACATCTGTCATTGGCGATTTGTCGATATTATCCAACATAATATTAACATTACGCACAAACTTGAAGCTCCACATATCGGTAGAGATGTTCGATGCGGTAAGTCTGTTGGTCACTAAAGCTATGCCATTTGGACTCTGCGCCCAATACATCATGTCTGATTCATCTCCCTGATGAGGGCGTTCGTTGTACCCTTTTATTTGTTCTTTGTACAAGCTCCATGAATACATTTTAAAGTTATCATAGTTTGTAAAGACCGTTTCCTCTATCTCCTTATCGATAGGAGCCCTGTCTAAAAAAGCATTGTCCAAACAGGAAGCCAGCCCCAGACTTAACAACAAAGTACCGGCCAATATATTTATAGTTTTCATATTCTTCTTTATATTTGATTATAGAGTTACATTGATACCAAAAGAACTCTTCTTCATGAATGGATATAAATCGTTGATGTTCATTGTTTGCTCCGGATCCATTCCGTCATACAAGTGATGAATAGTCCACAAATCCTCTCCACTGAAAAAGACTTTCAATGACTGTATCACCTTTGTCTTTTTCAACCATTCCTCGGGGAACGTGTAGCTCAGCGTAATATTCTTCAACTTTAAATAGGCTCCGTTCTTCATATATTTTGTCTGCGTACGTCGGTTAAAGCCATCCGTACCCTGATTAATTCCTGATTGATTACCCAAACGTGGATAGTAAGCATCTCTGTTTTCGGGCGTCCAATAATCCAGATGGTGAGCTAATACGGTAGCAGCAGCGTCGGCATTATCCACATTCGTATGTGGCCAAGCCAAAAATTGAGAAGGCGAATCGGTTCCCACAATTATGTCTCTCTTTCCTACACCTTGGAAAAACAAAGAAAGATCAAATCCTTTCCAACCCACACCGGCATTGATTGAGAAGGGGAATCTCCGGCTCGTATTACCAATGATCTTACGGTCTCCCGGATTCTTAGCTGTATCATCTCCTTTGGCATCAATCTGGCCATTTCCATCTAAATCCGCAAACAGAATATCACCCGGACGCGGGTCACGTATAAACGGATCAATAGTAGGTACACCTTCTTTCAACGTATAAACGCCTTTCTCTTCATCAATAAACGAGAAGTCATCTTCAGTATAATAACGATCGGTTACGAAGCCCCATATTTCACCTATCTCCTGTCCCTCGCGGAATGTCTTGCCACCCTTATTATTCCGATCGACCAATGCCTCCGTTGGATTGTCAAAACGAGTTATGCGAGAACGAGAGTCGTATATATTTATACCAACGTTATATCTCCAATCTTTACCGATACGATCTCTCCAACTGATGGCTAATTCCCATCCCTTGGTACGCAAGTCGGCTGAGTTTTCAAGAGGAGCATTAGTACCTAATACAGAAGGCAGTTCCTTACCCGGAGCTAACATTCCTTTTGTGTCGCGACGATACCAGTCAAAAACTACATCCATACGGTTATTGAAAAGCCCCATATCAAAACCGAAATCCAACGTCTCAACCTTTTCCCAAGTGAAAGACGAGCTAAATAATCCCGGAGCCATACGAGCAATATACCAGTTATTATCGGCCAACCATCCATCTTTCGTTTCCATTGTTCCCAAATAAGCATAGTTCTTAATAGCCTGATTGCCCACTTGTCCGAATGAACCTCTGATCTTTAGGTTTGTCAAATACTCTTTAGAGAAATCCATAAAAGACTCTTCCGACACTCTCCATCCGGCAGAAACAGATGGGAAAAACCCAAATCTGTTATCTTTCGGGAATTTAGAAGAACCATCATAACGTCCGTTCGTTTCAACCATATACTTTCCTTTATAGTTATAGGAAAGTCGATAATACAAACCTCTTAACGCATACTCGTCGTAACTATCGCTAGTTGTCTGTGTACCACTTGATCCTGCCAATGAGGGATGATCGGGATTGACAACATCCAGCTTTTGCCCCCAAAGCTTCTGTTCATAACTATATTCCTGGTTGAATCCGCCCATTACCGAAGCTTGATGATCGCCCCACGTTTTATCGTAACTTCCATAAAGGTTAATCGCATTATAATTGATATGTCTTTCATCCAGTTTATAAAGCGTGTTTCCATTGTGCGTATAAGCTTTCTGGAATGCCTTTTCCGCATTTACATACGCCATCTTTTTATTGTACTCATTCAAACTGAAATTCGTACGGTTAAATGTATATTCAGCATTGATTTGTAATCCTTCAAATGGCTTGAAAGTAGCCTTACCAAACAAACGAATATCATCCTTTTTCTCCGTTTTTAAAGGGGAATTCTGGATATTCCATGCCGGGGTTCCAATAGGCAATGTTTCGCCTCCTATTTCTACATCCCCTTCCGGATAATAGGACGGTAATAGTTGAGCTAAACGGAATGGGTTCCAAGCACGCAAAGAAGACATATTAGGTTCATCTGCCGTAGAATTTGCATATTTAATATCTGCTTGAATAGAGAACCAAGAGGTTACTTCCGTGTTCAGATAAGAAGATACATTATATCTTGAATAACTGTCTTTGTCCGTAACCAAGATACCATCTTCATTTAAATATCCAAAAGACACGCGATAAGCCGATTTCTTCGTACCTCCGTCTACTGAAATGTTATGCGTTTGCTGAAAGCCGGACTTATCCATCATCCGTTCCAAGTGGTTCACCTCTTTCAAGTCGTAACGTTGTCCCTTTTCATCAATATGATATCCTAACGGATATTTGTCCGGATTCGTTTCGTACTCTGTCAAGTATCCGAGCCAGGACTCAATATTTTGTCCCCCCATGCCGTAACGTCCACTCTTATAGCCCATATCATCATAAAAGCGAACCGTTTCCATTGGAGAAGCCTTCTTTATTAATGATTGAGGAGTTGAAAAAGCAAAGTTGTTATTATAATTAATCCTCACCTTCTGATCTTTATCAGACCGTTTGGTCGTAATCAATATAACACCAAAAGCAGCACGAGCTCCATAAATGGCTGCCGAAGCAGCATCCTTCAAAACTGTAATTGTTTCAATATCCGAAGGAGAAATCATATTGATATCCATTGGCACATTATCAACTAAAACCAAAGGATCACCAGAACCATATTGATCGATATCAATTCGGTTCGTACCACGTATGTTTAGTGACATTGCTTTACCCGGCTTGCCCGTCGTCGTCGTCACCTGTAATCCTGGCATAGATCCTTGCAATGCCTGACTGACCGAAGTTACAGGACGATCGCCCATCACCTCTTCCATCTTCACTGTGCTGACTGCTCCAGTCAGATTAGCTTTCTTTTGTGTACCAAAACCAATAACAACCACTTCGTCCAATGCTTGTGTGTCTTCCACTAGGCTAACGTTCAGCACGTTCTGTCCTGTTACATTAATCTCCTTCGTATTGTAGCCGATGTATGAAATCTGAAGGATACCTCCTTCAGGTATTTCCATCGAAAAGTGTCCGTCAAGGTCAGTAATAACCCCATTGGTTGTTCCTTTTTGAATAACATTCGCTCCAATAACAGGAATACCGGCATTATCTAAAATCGTTCCTGTTATTTTTTTAGACTTGCCCGTCTCTACTTTTTGTTTGGAGATAATAATATGTCCGTTCTTAAATGTAATCTGACATCCGCTATCTTGAAGCAACAGGTCCATTACCTCTTGCACATTTTTCCCTTGAGGAATGCTTTTCAAGGTCTGAGAATCATTCAAATCCTGTGTGTTGTAATCGACAAACAGCTTGGTTTGCTGCTCTACTTGTTTAAAAGCTGATTTTAATGTCAGATTATTACCGGATAAACGAACTTGCTGGTGTTGGGCGTAAGTAAGCGAGCTACTCCCCAACAAAGCCATGATAATAATCATTTTGGAAAGTCTTTTTTCATTTCCAAAATAGATCCAATCGGTTAATTTCATATATTTGTATGTTTGAAAATTAAGTATCAATTAATTGTTAACGAATTATCGTTGTGTCCTTTTATAATGGTAGTTGATTTCGAATGCCGGGGAGAGAGATTTTGCAGATTTATTCTCCCTGGGTTTCTTTTATACATAAACTATTTCTCCTCTTTCTTTAATTAATAAAAATGACATTATCCTTCTGTTTATACTGAAAACCTATCAGTTGTTGCAAAATAATTAAAACATTCTCCAAAGACTCATTCGGGGCAAACTTCACGTTTGAATAGTAACTGGCATATTTCTGTGAATTATAATGAACCACTACGTTATATTTCCTTTCCAATGAAGAAATCAAATAACTGAATGAAGCATTCTCAAAAATCTGATAACCATTCTTTTCCATTTCATATAGAGAAGTGTCCATAGCCTGAATATTCACTAATCCATTTTGACGAGAGTAAACAAGCTGTTCATATGGTTTAAGAATGGACGAATTTATACTATCAGTTTTCACATCCACACGGACACTGCCTTCTTCCAACATGGCCGTTGTAAACAGATCCGATGAATAGGCTTGTACCGTAAATATAGTACCCAATGCTTCTACGTCAAGATAGGTCGTTTTAACTATAAATGGTTTTTCTGGATCTTTATGCACGTTAAAGGTAGCTTCTCCTGTAAGATAGACCTTCCGGCTGTGCATATGGTCAAAAACTGTAGGATAAACAAGTAATGAACCTGGGTTGACCGATACGTGCGTACCATCTGGCAAAACGACCGTTCGACTTTCGCCATACGGAACAAAAAGTTCGGTCATATCCACCTCTTTCGTTGATTCGAATTTGTCTGTCAATAAATAAACATTGGAACCAACAAGAAGTAAGAAAGCAACAACTGCTGCATATTTCATCCATACGGAGGCAAAGAATGGAGGCTGTTTTCTTTCAGGAATCGTCGCCATCGATTTCTGTAGATGCTCCCAGTCCTCATACGTTGAATTGCTTATTTCAGCAGAACTTTGCTGCCATAATTCATGCAATAGCAAATTCTTAGTGACAGCAAATTCTTTCGAACGCAACCAGCGTCCAAACAAGAATCTACCTTTTGCGGAGAAGTGTTTTCCAAAGTAGGAGTCTATTATTTTTCGTAAATAATCGTCTTCCATAAATAATCGTATTTATAAGGTAGTAGGTTATCCAAGCATTTACACACAATCCAAAAGATCTTTTTTTTACTTTTGTTGAAAAAAAGGTGAGCATTTAAGCAGCAAACAAAAACAGCGAATAAAGAACCTTACGAAGGATGGCCAATGCTGACGTCAAATGATTTTCAACCGTGCGTTTACTAATGCCTAAGGTTGATGCTATTTCATCATTTGAAAGACCATCCTCTCGACTCATCCGGTAAACACGTTGTCGCTGTAATGACATTAGTGAAACCGTTTTATTGACTAATGCTTGCAATTCGTGCACAAACAAAAGCTCTTCTTCAGAAATAGAAGAGGGCGCATGCAGCAAATAATCAGTTGCGTATTTTTCAGAAACAACAAGATGATCAAAATAATCATATACAGTATAACGAGCCATGCTGAAAAGGTAGGATGAAAAATTATCCACCTTTTCCAACTTCTGACGGTCTTTCCATAATGCAAGAAACAGATCTTGCGCCATGTCACGACTAAGCTCTTTATCATGCGTTAAACCTTCCAAAAAGTAAACAAGCCGTGGCTGGTAATGAAAAAACAACCACTCGAAGGCTTCTTTGTTTCCGGCTGCGATTATTCGTAATTTATCTTGCTCTTCAGACATCTTTATTTAGTCGTTTTAGTACCGTCTTCATTACGTATGATCCGCCCATTCTCTAACAAAGGGGAAAGGGTATTTATGACATCGGGCTTTTCGGCGGCGATGTTCTTGCGGTCGTAGGGATCTTTTGTATACTCGTATAGCTCCGTGATTGTGTCGTTTTTCAAGTAATAGCGAGTAAGACGATGCTGCGCCTTGCGCACACTGACTCCTTCGTTGAAATAGCTAAAGGAGATGTCCGGCCAGGCAGCGTCGTCAGGGACAGTGAGGAGATGAGCAAAGCTCTTACCATCCAGTCCGGTGGGAGGGGCAATACCGGCCAGCTCCATGAGCGTCGGGTAAATATCCACTGAGCTGACCACACGGTTGTTCCGAATACCCGGTTGGGCGTGTGGCGCCTTCACAATCAGAGTACTTCCGAGGGAGATGTTATGCAGCGTGTGCTTCCCCCAAGTACGATAGTCGCCTAGGTGCCAACCGTGGTCGCCCCAAAGGATGATGATAGTATTATCGGCTCGACCAGAGGCTTCGAGGGCATCCAGCACTTTCCCTATTTGTGCATCCGCATAGCTGACGCATGCAAAGTAGGCATGACGCAATTTGCGGGCATAGGCGTCTGAAACGCGTCTATCCAATGAGGCATTCTCGTCAGCAAGCTGATAGCCGGTAAACTCATGGCTATTGTGCAACCCCACGGGGCTGCTTCCTTCGGGCAACTCAGGCACGGGGGAAAGCGGAATTGCCTCCTCGTCGTAGAGATCCCAATATTTCTTAGGTGCTGTAAAGGGTAGGTGAGGCTTAAAGAAGCCGACAGCCAAGCAAAAAGGCTGAGGCTTGACGGACAATTCCTTCAGCTTGCGGACAGCAAGGCTGGCGGTCAATCCGTCCGGATAACCCTCATCCGGCACGTCAGCACATTCGTAGGGACGCACTTGTTTGTTACGGTTCTGGCGGTTGCTGCCGTCCGCGTAACCGAAGAAAGCGTTCCATCCGGTCGTCCATTTGCCAACATCGAAAAGCATTTCGTTCCAACTGTAAGGCAGTTCGGGGGTCTGACTCTTCGGCTCGGCATAGCCGTAAAGCATGCCGTCGGCGTAATGGCTGATCTTGCCAATGCCTACCGTGTAATAACCATTGCGCTTGAGGTGATGGAACATCGTCTCTGGCTGCTCACCCTCCGCTTTGTCGGAGAGCTGAAGGCGGCAAGCCTCATTCGTCAGGTCGGACGGATGGCGGGGGAAACGTCCGGTAAGCATACTGGCACGTGAAGCTCCGCTCGTTGGTATCTGCGTGTAGTGGTTAAAGAAGAGGCTGCCCCCAGAAGCCAGCCTATCCATGTTAGGGGTCTTCACCACAGAACCGTAAGCACCCAGTTCCTGCCTCAAATCATCGACACAGATAAACAGAATGTTCGGCCGGACGGCCTCTTTAGGTTGTCTGGAGTAAGAATATATTGGGGACGCACACATAAACGCTGACAAAAGGTTGATCGCGGTAGGTTTCATATCTGTTTCTTTATTCGTAGCCCGCACTGACAACGGACTTGTTAAGCGACAAATATATGAAATATTTATCAAAACAGAATGGATGAAGGTTGCTAATCAGGGCAAACGCACCAAAAACAAGTTTTAAACTTAAAAACAGATGGCCTGAATCTTTGTAATACATTCGTACGAACAGTTAGTCCTTTCTATACCAATATTTAGATCAAAGCATTATTATAATTATACTTTTGAGCTGGCTAGAAATCAATTTTAAGCCAGCTCAAAATTGATTATTGGCATGCTCAAAACCTATTTTGAGCTGGCTCAAAAGTATAATGACATATGAGAAAAAAGGCAATACGACTTATCCTTCCCATTAATATACTGCATGTTAGAGCTAGCACGTCTGCACGCAGTACAATTATTGGCTGTTTGCAATTAAAATCAATATAAACTAAGCGACCATTATTGTACCTCCAGATAGCTGCGCCCATTGCCAGCGCGGCTAACTTGGATGCGGACGGGAATGCGTTCAGTCATTTCCTGTACGTGAGAGATAACACCAATCTTGCGTCCTTGCGTGCGGAGGCTCTCAAGGGCATCCATCGCCATCCGAAGCGTTTCCGCATCAAGAGAGCCGAAACCTTCATCTATAAAGAGACTTTCCACCTTCATCCGGTTAGAGGAGAGAGAGGAGAGTCCGAGCGCTAAGGCCAGCGAGACCAGAAAGGACTCGCCTCCGGAAAGGCTATGCACGGTACGTACTTCGTCACACATATCACGGTCTATCACTTGCAAGGCCAACGTGTCCGGCACTCGTTCCAGACGGTAACGGCGAGTCAGTTCACGTAACTGGACGTTGGCATAATTGAGCAGCACATCTAACGTATAACCTTGCGCAATCCGACGAAATTTCGCTCCGTCGGCTGATCCAGCCAGTTCGTTCAGCTTTGCCCAACGTTCGCTCTCCGAGCGACGGGCATTCAGTTCGTCCTGTAAACCGGCAATCCGTTGCTTCTGTTCTGTATGGGTACGGAGGCGGAAGGATTGATCGTTACGACAGTCGCTAATCTCTGTCCATACAGCATCAGGAGAGGCATTGGGCGATGCGGCAAACCAAGCGCTGTTCCATGCTTCCAAACTTGTGCGGCGATGAGCTAACTCATTGTTTGCTTCGGTAAGTTCTTTGGCAATCTGGTCGGCAGTGCCGCGTAGTTGTTCGGCTAGACCGGACTGGACGGTCTGCACAGTCTGAAGTTGCTGGAGGCGTGCCTTCAGCTCCTCCATGCGGCGGGTATGGGTCTGCTCCACAGCATTGGCAGACTTTCCATCCAGCAGACGAGTACGAGTAGTTTGGTGAATAGCCAACTCTGCACGGCTCTTTTCCAGCACGACGGAGGCTTCGGCAGATAGGCTCCGCAGAGAAGGAAGGAAGGACTCATGCGATTCACGCTCGGCTTTCCAACTGCTTTCTTGCCGTTCAAGGGACTGCAGTTGCTCGCCCTTTTCGCGCCACTCACGAGCAAAGTCAGTTAGGCTCTCACGAAACGCATCGGGACCTTGCTGCCAGTTGCGCTGCCAAACATCGTTTCCAAATAGGCGATTGGCGGCAGCAAGGGCTTGGGTTTGTGCTTCGATGTGTTCGCGGCATTGTTGTTGCTCGTTCGCTAACTGATTGGCGGTTAATTCCTGCTGACCGGAGAGGGTCGAGAGGGCATTTTCTGCTTCAGCCACCGTTTTATGGAGCAGCAGTTGTTGTTGCTGCCATTTGGCCAGTTGCTTACGGCGGTTGTCAAAGGCATCCACCTCAGTCGCAAGAGCTTGTAGACGCTGGGTGATAGTGGCGATAGAGGCAGTAAGCGTCAGCAACTTTTCGTTGGCTTCGTGGGTGGCGTAGGGGTGGCTGATGCTGCCACATACCGGACAAGGGGCATTCTCTGTCAGCTTCTCGCGCAAGGTTTTCACATCTCCAGTAGCTACAAAACGGGCTTGCTCTATTAGCAGACCTTCGCGGGTGAGGCGGGCAGCGGTCATCTTTTGCTCCAGAGCGGAAAGGAGCGTTTCGCTCAAAGTGCTTTCCAAACTAGTGATTTGTTGCTCACCGCTAAGAAAGGCCGCATGCTTGTCGGCAATCGTCTTTTGCAGGATGACGACACGGCCTTCCTGCTCATGACTTGTCTTTTGCAGGGCAGCGATTTTGCGAGTAGCCTTCTCCACAGCCAAACGAGCGGTGGAGGCAGTGTCCAAGTGTAATAACAGCGTGGAAAGCTGTTCGGCTATACTCTCTTTATTCCGATACCGTTCGCGCCAAGCATGAAGGGTGGCTACCTCCTCCGCACCCTGCTGCTGACGGCGGCTCAAGGTTTGCAGCTTCTCTTCGGCAGTCGTTAGGCGGCTCTTGGCTTCCTTAAAACGAGTAGTGGCTTCGTTCGTGATTCGGAGAGCCTGCTCCAACAAAACATCCATCTTACGCGCCTCTTGCAAATCGGGAAGCAGTTGACGAAAAGAGGCTTCAGCCGCTTGCTGAGCAGTGTTGCATACTTCATACTCCTGACGAGCAGTAACCAGTAAAGTTGTGGCGCGCGCGAGGGCGACGGCAGCCTGTTCCTGCTGCGTATGTCGAGTGGCGATTTGTTGTTCACCAGTCTTTACGCTTTCTTCTAGCAGACGGAGCTCAGCTTTTTGCTTTTCAAGTTGTTGCAGCCGAAGGTCAGAGGCGGCAAGGGCTGTACGAAGGGTCGCTTCCTCCTCTTCGCTCAGGAGAGTGACACCCCGTATCTGTTGCTCTATCTTGTCGAAAGCGACACGCGCAGCGGCATTCTTTTCAAAGATAAGGCGGGAGATGGCAGAATAGTGTTCGGTGCCGGTCAACTTCTCCAACAGCGAAGCCTTTTCGCCCTGTTCAGCCTTCAGGAAGGTAGAGAAGTCGTTTTGCGCCAACAGTACTGAGCGGGTAAACTGTTCGAAAGTCAGACCGATCAAGTCGGTAATGCGCGTTTGCAATTCAGTACGGCTACCGGACTCCTCTTCATTCTTATCCAGATTGAAAAGAGTGATACGGGCATTTTGAAGACGCCCATTCTCTTTATCCCGAGCACGCGCCACCGCCCAACGGGCACGATAGCGATGGCCGTTCAAGGCCACAAAATCCACCTCCGCATAACCGGTTGTCGTCCCCCGCCGCAGCAGGAAACGAGGGTCGTTTTGCATCAGTACATCCTCGTTTACATCCCTCAGACGTATATTGTTCTCGCGCGCCTGATCCGTACGGGGTGTACGGGCAAACAACGCGAGGCACATCGCGTCCAGCAACGTAGACTTGCCTGCACCCGTTGGCCCGGATATAGCAAAGATACCGGCGGAAAGCAAGGGCTCCACCGTAAAATCAATCGAAAACACTCCTTCAAGGGACGCCAGATTACGTCCGCGTATGGCTAATACTTTCATAGGGCAACCTCTCGCATCACTTCTTTAAATAACTGTTCTAAATCTTCAGGCAATTCACCGGCATAGCGCACGGCAAAGGTGTGGCGCAACATATCCAGCGGATCTATCTTTTGCAGATCGGTATAGGAAAGGGGACGGCCTTCCTGCTCCCCCTCGCTTCGCTTGGGATAAGAGGGTTGAATGGAGGTCAGGCGGACAGCCTTCGTGGCAAGCACCTCTTCCACCCGATGGCGGAAGCCGGGATCGGGCTCTGTTAGCAGGACGCGCACTTCCAGATAGGGCTTCGGCGTATTGTCTCCCTCCACCGCTTCGGGCAGGGCGGTTAGTGCCTCCATCACCTGCTCCGGGCAAGCGGGTTGGGACGGTAAGCGAAGCAGTTCCACCGTTCGGGGAATGGGGATAGAGTCGATCCGTACAACCTGCTCCCCGGCCAGTTCGATAGCTACCACCTGATGGCAATAGTTCTTTTCGGAAAAGGACATGGGCAACGGACTTCCAGCATAGCGCACCGCCTCCCGTCCACCAACACGCTGAGCTTTGTGGATATGGCCAAGGGCGGTATAAGCGATGCCCGGATCAAAGGTATCAGCGGATACAGATTCGAGACCGCCCATGATGATCCGTTCGCTGCGATCATCATCCGAAAGTTCAGCACCGGAGGCATGCAGGTGGCCTGTGGCCAAAATGGCTTCACCCGTTTGCCGTTGTTTGCTGGCAAAGGCGTAAAGCGACTGGTACATGCGCCGAATGCCGGCTACGTACGTATCG
This sequence comes from Tannerellaceae bacterium, assembly GCA_036654795.1. Lineage (GTDB taxonomy): Bacteria > Bacteroidota > Bacteroidia > Bacteroidales > Tannerellaceae > JAVVRI01. Next base: position 12,907 of record JAVVRI010000004.1, on the reverse strand, counting down.
TGTTCTTCCTCAGAAGGAGGATAGTCTCCCTGCCGCAAGAAGGGTACGGCCATACACCAAGCTTGACGCTTCCCGCTACGATCGGTCAAGGGGATAAGCAGGGAAGCATAATCAATCTCCCCCTCGTCCGTACGCCTGACCAATCCGGTGATGGTAACACCCAGCACCTCCAGCAACGGATTCGGCACCTCTAAACGGGCGGCCGAGTCATGATTACCGGCTATGACGGCAACTTGCAAACCGGGATTGCGCAGGTTGGCCTCCTTTAGAAACTGATAGAAACGGCGTTGTGCGGAGGCAGAGGGGTTAGCCACATCGAACACATCACCGCTGATAAGCAACACATCCGTCTGTTGTTCGGTCAGCGTATCGATCAACCAGGAGAGAAAAGCCTCATGCTCCTCCTCCCGATCATAACCAAAAAAGTTTTGCCCCAAATGCCAATCAGCCGTATGTAGTATATGTAAATTCATATCAATCCTTATTTTTTCAAGAGACAAAGATACAGAATAAAAGGGTTATTCTGTATCTTTGCTCGGTATGAAAGTTGTTGCCGAGGGCGTCAACAATTCTGTAGAGGGCGTCGGCAGAATTATTGAGGGTGTCGATAATATTGCAGAGGTATCTTGCAGTCGCTCCTCTTTTCCTTGCTGCGACCGTATTGGCACAGCTCGGAATCAACCATCTCTTCTCTGTGTACGGCAAAGTACCGAGGCGGAAGAGAAGTTATCAGCAATCTACAGCCTGCTGGACATCAATCTAATGCCGTTGATTTCCTCAGTTTTCCTGCTCCATGATGGGAAATATTCCACCAAAAGGTGTGAGCTTATCGGATTTTATGGCTATTTTGTCTTCATGTCTGATTATTCAATATTTATTGTTTGCAAGCACCAAAATAGGTGAATTTTCTGACATAGCCAAGTGTTTGTAGACTTTTGTTTATCAAACACTTGTGCTTTTTATGAAAAAAGTCACTGCGGAATTAATAAATAAATAGACCAGAAATGGCATATACTACCACCAAGCACAAACAGATGCCAAACGGAGTGCATATATTTATATCTGTCGAAATAGAAAAAGACGGTTCCGAGGGTGTAGAAAAGGCCGCCACCTATCAGCCAGTAAAGAATGTTCATCGTTCCGGCTGCCTGAAAGACATCCATCAATGGTTTGAAGGCAATCACCACGATCCACCCCATCACCAAATAGCAAAGGGTCTTCAGGTTGCTGCTCTTTTTCATCTTACGGAAACTAAGCCAGATGCCAACAACCGCAGCAATCCAGACAATAGCAAACAACCCCCATCCCCAAAAACTTACATTGCGCAAAGCCACAAGCGCAAAGGGGGTATAGGTGCCGGCAATGTGTAGATAGATGGCGCTATGATCGAAGCGGCGGAGGATTCGCTTGTTGCGCGCTACAGCGGAAGCATGATAAAGCGTAGAGGTTACGTAGGAGAACGTCATGCAAACAGCATATGCCGCCAGACTGCCAATCACCCAGGGACTTCCATTGCGTATGGCAGCTACCATCAAAAGGAGCGTAGCCACTAGTCCAAATAGTATTCCAAAACCGTGGGTCAGCACATTGGCCACCTCCTCAACGTACGTTTGTCTTTTTTTTGCCATCTTTCTTTATTTTCGTTCCCAAAGTTACGAACTTATTTGTTATATTTGTCCTACTAAAACACACATTTAAATAGTAAAAGCATGATACACGATTCACTAAACAACAGCCAACGAGTGGAGGCACTCCATCCTTTATTTAAGAAAGCATTCGACTATATCCGGGCAACAGACCTTAGCAAGCAACCGGACGGACGCATCGAACTGGATGGCGACCGCCTGACGATCAGCCTCTCCACCATTATCGGTAAACCCGAACAAGAAGCTCGCATAGAGACGCATAAACGCTACATAGACATCCAGCTCCCCCTTTCCGGCAGCGAAACAATCGGATGGAAAGCCGGAAACGAACTAGAGGAATGCTCCGTGCCGTATGATACAGCAAATGACATCGCGTTCTATGCCGACCGTCCTACCTCTTACACACACATCCGCCCCGGCCAGTTCGTCATCTACTTCCCGGAAGACGGCCACGCGCCATGCATAGCAGAAGGATCACTGCGTAAAGTAGTGATAAAGGTAGCCGTCTAACAGTTTGCTTGCTACGTACTTGCCGCCTGTCCCTCGGTATCAAAGTTATTAACGAGGGCGTCGTTAATATAAACGAGGGCGTCAATAATATAAACGACGCCCTCGTTTATATTATTGACGCCCTCGTTAACAAGATTCATAAGCATCAAATCAGAAAGCCAATGGGTTCTGAATCGTCTCACACTTCTATTGTAATTGCCCTCCCCACGATATGAAATTTAATATTTAAAGCATACTTAAACATTATTGCATGCAGATTAGTTTTATATTTGCACGACAATTTACACAATCAATTATATGAACATATCGTTTAGACCCATCACTATTGAAGACCGGGACGTTATTTCTTCGTACACAATTCCCAGTAATTATCGAAACTGCGACTTTTCTTTTTCCAATATGTGCAGCTGGCGTTTTTTATACGACAGCGAATTTGTGGAGGTCGATGGCTTTTTGTTGATCCGTTTCAAGATTGAAGAAAAGAAACGGATAGCCTACATGATGCCGGTAGGCAAAGGAGACTTAAAACAGGCAATAGATACGCTCGAAAAAGATTCTCTGGCGCATGGACATCCTCTTTGCATGCTGGGTGTTACGCCGGACGCAAAGTCCGATCTGGAAGCAATTCTGCCCGGAGACTTCTTCTACATCCCCGAAAGAGATTATTATGACTACATCTATCTGCGCGAAGACCTTGCTCTGCTAAAAGGCAAAAAATATCAGTCCAAGCGCAACCATATCAATAACTTTAAAAAGCAATTTACTTACGAATATGTGCCCATCACCCCCGACATCGTCCCTCAATGTTTGCAATTGGAATGTAAATGGTATAAAGCCAACCATACAGAAGAGGATGCTGACGACCTAAACGATGAGCGGCGTTCGCTCACCTATGCCCTCCAACACTTCGGCGAACTGGGGCTTCGTGGCGGAGCGCTCTGCGTAGCGGGACAGATCATTGCTTTCACCTTCGGCGCTCCCATCACACACGACACCTTCGGCGTGCATGTAGAAAAGGCGGATGTGGATTACGACGGCGCCTTTGCCGTTATCAACAACGAGTTTGCCGCCCATCTGCCGGCACAATACATCTCGGTGAACCGTGAAGAGGATTTGGGAATACCGGGGCTGCGCCAGTCTAAACTTTCTTATAACCCAATTGTTTTATTAGAGAAAAATGCGGCAATTAAAAAGCCGTTACGTTAAATAACACCCAAATATGGACAAGCAACAGATTATGGACTTATGGCGCCTCTCGTTTGGCGATTCGGCGGACTTTATCCATCTTTATTTCGATCGCGTTTACAAGGAGGAGAACACCCTGACAATTGAGCGGATGGGGCGGGTGGTTTCTGTTCTGCAAATGGTGCCTTACACCATGACCTACCGGGGCACGGAAATATCTGTCGCTTATCTCTGCGGACTCTGCACCCTACCGTCCGAACGAGGTAAAGGGTTGATGCAACAGCTGATGGCAGAGGCTTTTCAGGTAATGCAATCGCGCGGAGTGGCTCTTGCTGCATTGATACCAGCCAGCCAGCGCCTTTCCGAGTATTACCGCCGGCAAGGTTTTGCCTCCACTTTCGGATATGCTGAGGAGTTCTATGCACGTCCCACACAACCGGTGCAAGAATCGACACTGACCATCTTGCCTCTCGAAGGACTTTCCTTGGAACAGCTTTACGCCTATTTAGACCGAAAATTGCGCGAACGTCCCTGTGCAATGCTCCATACAATGGACGATTTCATCACCATCCTTCGCGATCTGCACCTAGGCGGAGGCAAACTTCTGGTGGCTATCAACACCGATGAGGAAGCTGTCGGGATGGCTTTCGTTCTCCCACCAAACAAGACCGACACGCTACTTGCCGAAAAAGAGCCGATAGCTCTCGAAGCACTGCCACTCGTCACCGAACTATTTTTCGATAACGACCGCATCCGTGATCTGATCCTACAAGAAGTTACTTTGCAGCACGACACGCCCGCCGCCCGCTACCAACGTCCGGCAAAAGCAAACGAAGCACACCTCTTGGGAATGGCGCAAGTGATAGACCAAGACCGGCTAATCCGGCATTGGATAAAAGTACATCCTAACAGCCTGCTGACTGCCCGTGACTTGACACAACTATCCCCAGAAGCCCTCGCTACTCAGTTGTTAACTGAGCAGGGTGCTCCCTCTTGGATGAGCTTAATGTTGAATTAAACAGTCCTTTTAAATTATCTATAAGTCATAAGTAATCGAATATAACACTTGCTATATTGTCAGTTTATTCAATTGCGGATTTTAGGGTTATATAAAGCTGTGAAGGCTATAGCCTCAACAACTCCTTGGCGTTGGCGATGGAGGCATCGGTGAGGGAGGCGCCACTTAGCATGCGGGCTACTTCCGTGATGCGTTCATTGTTGGCGAGGCGTTTTATTTGGGTGACGGTGCGCTCAGCGGTGTCCTGTTTGTAGACAAAGTAATGTTCCTTCCCTTTGGCAGCAATCTGAGGCAGGTGGGTGATGGTGATGACTTGCATCTTGGTGCCTAGCTCCTGCATGATATCGCCCATTTTGTCTGCTATGTCGCCCGATACGCCCGTGTCTACTTCGTCGAAGATGATGGCGGGCAAGGCGGTGAACCCAGCAATCATGGCTTTGATGCATAGCATTAGGCGTGATATTTCACCTCCCGAAGCGGTTTGTGCCACCGGCTGCAATTCGCTGCTTTTATTGGCAGAGAAGAGGAAGCGCACTTCGTCCATTCCGTCGCTTTCCGGTTCGGCTTTGGGGGTGATCTCCACTTCGAAACGAACGTTCGGCATACCTAATTGGGCGATCATGCCGACCAGTTGTACGGACATACCTTTAGCAGCTACTTTGCGTTGCTCGCTGAGGGTGGAGGCTTGTTGCAAGAGTTCTTTGTGTGAGGCCTCCAGCTGTTTAGCTAGTTGTTCCAGCTGTTCGTCAAAAGAGTCGATCTCCTTTAGTTGGCTATCATATTTCTCTTGCAAAGCAATTAGTTCGTCTATGGTGGACACACGATGTTTTTGCTGCAGGCTATAGAGGGTATTCAGCCGTTCGTTGACCCACTCCATTCGTTCCGGATTAAATTCCACATCTTCCTTCAGTACGTCGGTTTCTGAAGCCAAGTCGTTAAGGTCGATATAGGCAGTGCGGAGTCTTTCGGCTATTTCTTTGGCTTTTGGGTAGTAACATTCCAAGGTGTCGGCTGCGTTGAGAGCCTCCTTTATAAACTGCACGGCTCCTTGCTCGTCTCCGTTGAGCAGTTCTGTTATTTTATAGAGGGAGCTTTTGATCTCTTCTGCATGCGAGAGGGTTTCTAGTTCCTGCTCCAGTTCGTCTTGTTCGCCGGGTACGAGGCGGGCATCCAACAGTTGTTCCAATTGAAAACGGACGTAATCTTCTTCTTGTTTGCTTAGGGCAGCTTTCTCTTTCAGCTCTTTCTGTTCCCGTTTCAAGGACTGGTAGCGGCTGTATTCCTTGCGATAGAGGATTAGCAAGATGTCGTTCTCTGCCATCACGTCTACTACACGGAGTTGGAAACGGTTGTCACTGAGCAGCAGGTTTTGGTGTTGCGAATGGACATCAATCAGGCGGCCTCCCAGTTCTTTTAAAACGGAAAGGGAAACGGGCGAATCGTTGACGAATGCGCGCGATTTACCTGAAGCGAATAGTTCGCGCCTCAGGATGCAGCTCTCGGCGTCGTACTCCAGTTCGTTGGTTTGAAAGAAAGATTCCAGTTGGTAGCTGGACACATCGAAGACGGCTTCTATCACACATTTATCAGCTCCATTCTTGATGCTTTTGCCATCAGCACGCTGTCCCAGCACAAGGGAGAGTGCACCTAAAATGATGGACTTGCCGGCACCGGTCTCGCCGGTAATCACTGAAAAGCCGTTTTCGAAGCGGATGTCCAGGCTGTCAATTAAGACGAAGTTTTGTATAAAGAGGGATCTTAGCATAACGTTGTGGTTTTACTTTTTAAGGGGTTCCAGGCGGGTTGTCTCGGTCGGATAGAGGTTGGAAAGTATCTTTAATCCTTCCTGCTTCTCCGGCATGGTGGCTTTGGAATAGACACCGACTACTTCGTCTAGCTTTGCGTCGGAAAATAAAAGCAAAAGGACGGAAGAGGGGCGGGCGCTTTTGATTTGTTCCAGCGCGGGTAGGGTGGCGATTAGAGAGGTGCGCCCGCGATCCGGATTGGCTGCCATTTCGTCCAGCCCCTTGCGGTGATAGTTATACCATAACTCGTGGAAAGTGTCGGATGTGTTATCTGTCAGTGCCGTTGCGATGGCATGGCGGTTCTTGTCGCTGTCGAAGGCTTTCCAGCCTGACCAAGAGGGTTGCGACTGAGCGAGACTGACAATCTGCTGCGCCCGCTGAAAGTAGGCATTACCGCCTTTGGGTGAAAAACTATCGAAATCTAAGCCTAGAATGGTGTAGATATAGAACACGATGGTTGCTGTAAGATTGCTGTTTAGTGTGTTTTCAGTGTATTCCAAGGGCTCGAATTCGGTGTAGTCAAAGTCGAGCTGTGTGTCGCGGAAGTTGAACAATGTCGTGGTGTACGAAGAATTATACACCGGTCGGCGGGCTTGTATCTGTATTTCCGATTTAAAACTGTTATCTGAAGGCATTTCGTTGACGATGATAGTTATTGTGCAGTCGATTCGTTCGTTTACTGCAAAGGTTGCATCCGTCCACTTTTTGTTATTGACAAACTCGGTTAGTGCCGTCTGCAAGGTGGTAAACACCTGCTTGTTGGTGCTCTGTACCTTGTCCGTATTGATCGAGATACGCGCGTTCAACTCCTGAGCCTCGCCCGGTTTGGGCAGAGCGCAAAGCAGAAAGAGGAATAACAGTTTTTTAATCATATCTATTTTACTAATGTTGCCAGCTTGTTTACGATGTCTTGTGCTACTGCTTGTTTACTTTTCAAGGGGTAGTAGGTTGTTTTGCCCGATTTGTCGATGATGACTATTTTGTTTGTATCCACTTGGAAGCCAGCACCCGGTTCCCGCAGGGAGTTTAGTACGATGAAATCGAAGTTTTTCCGTTTCAGTTTACTCTCTGCATGGGCAGCTTCGTTGTTTGTCTCCAGTGCAAAACCGACTAATAGTTGTCCTTCCCGCTTTGTTGCTCCCATTGCGGCGGCAATGTCCGGGTTGGGAAGAAGGCGGAGTGTCATTTCGCCTGTTATTTCCCTTTTGATCTTTTCACCAGCCTGCTTTTCAGGGCGATAATCAGCAACAGCTGCGCATAGAATGGCCGCATCTGCGTCTGTCCAAGCAGCTGTTGCAGCTTGATACATCTCTTCGGCCGACTCCACATTGATGCGATGTATGTTAGTATGCTTCGCTTCCAACGACACAGGGCCAGCTATCAGCGTTACCTCAGCTCCCTGTTCGGCACAAGCTTCTGCTAGTGCGAACCCCATCTTACCGGAGGAATAGTTACCTATAAAACGTACGGGATCTATCTTTTCATATGTCGGACCGGCTGTTATGATCATTTTTTTTCCGGCAAGCTGTCGACTGGTGGCGAAAAAGTTTTCTAGTACGCGAATAATCTCATCAGGTTCTTCCATCCGTCCTTTGCCGACTAGGTGGCTGGCTAGTTCGCCTATACCCGGCTCAATAATATGGTTGCCAAAGGAGCGGAGGCGATCTATATTCTGTTGCGTAGCTGGATGGATAAACATGTCCAGATCCATTGCCGGAGCAATAAATACCGGTGCCTTGCAAGAGAGATAGGTAGTGATCAGCATATTATCTGCTATCCCGTTTGCCATCTTTCCAATAGTGGAGGCTGTAGCGGGAGCAATCAGCATGGCGTCTGCCCAAAGACCCAAATCCACATGGCTGTTCCACGTGCCGTCTCTGTTTGAAAAGAAGTCGCTTATCACCGGATGGCTACTGAGTGCCGAAAGCGTGATAGGGGTGATAAACTCTTTTCCGGCAGGAGTTATGACTACCTGTACTTCGGCACCTTTCTTAACCAGCCCGCGAATAATCACTGCCGCTTTGTAGGCGGCAATGCTTCCGGTTATACCTAATATGATATGTTTATTCTTTAGCATAATTTTTTTTGATTCCAGAATTATGTTAGAGCCGTAGCCTTAGTATTTCTCGTGCAATCTGACCATCTATGTTGCCGTGTTCGCCGAGCTTCCAGCCCATCCGTGTCATTGGTGCTACTTTGTTCATATTTATTACTTTGAATTAAACCCGCGTAACTTTATTTCTGTAAGCATTTGTTTGGTGTTTAGCGAGAAATCGCCATTCATAATCCAAGAATAATAACCCGGATCGTTTTTAAGAACCTCCGAAACTAGTTTACCTTTGTATTTACCAAAGTTGATCACCTCTTCTTTATTTTCGTTGTAGATCATGCGTCCGGCAAAATCTACATTGTTGTTGAAACTAGAGTATTCAGCCAGAAACTGAACGTCGTTTTTCAACTCCGGATAACGATCTAGTTGTGCTTTCAAAACCTCGTAGGTGGCAATTGTATCTGCTTCAGACGAATGTGCATTCTCCAAGCTTTTATTGCAATAGAATTTATAGGCAGCGGTCAGCGTGCGTTGTTCCATTTTGTGAAAGATTGTTTGTACATCCACAAACTTACGTTTGTGGAAATCAATCTCTACGCCTGCACGCAGAAACTCCTCTGCCAATACCGGAATGTCAAATCGGTTGGAGTTATATCCAGCTAAGTCGCATCCTTCAATTTGTACGGCTAATGATTTGGCAACCTCTTTGAAAGTCGGACAGTCCTTTACGTCATCATCCGTGATGCCATGAATGGCTGTCGATTCAGGAGGAATCGGCATTTCCGGATTAATTTTGCGAGTTTTACACTCTTCTTTTCCGCTCGGATGTACTTTTACAAACGAAATTTCAACGATACGGTCTTTTACGATATTTATTCCGGTAGTCTCTAAGTCAAAAAAGACCAGTGGGTTTTTCAGGTTTAATTGCATTTTCTTTGTTATTGTTTTGTTAATCGTTCAACATCATTGGCATTAGTAGCATGAGCAAATCTTCACTCTCGTCGTTCTCGGTGGGAACAATAATTCCAGCGCGAGAAGGATCGGCCAATTCCAGTATTACTTCTTCGGAACTTATATTACCCAATATTTCAATTAGGTATGTTGCTTTAAAACCAATACTCAGGTCTATAGCTTCGAACTGGCATGAAATTTTTTCTTCTGCTGAAGTAGAGAAGTCAATGTCCTGTGCCGAAACGACCATTTGGTTCTCGCTTAATTGTAATTTGACCAGACTGCTGGCAGGGTTCGAGAACACCGACACGCGTTTTAGTGCGTTTAGAAATGAGATGCGGTCGATAGTTACCTTATAGGGATTGTCTCCGGGTATTACTGCGTTATAGTTGGGATAGCGGCCTTCTATAAGACGACAAACCATCTCGAAATTGGTGCAATTTATATAAGCATTATTTTCGTCGAAACGAATGCTTGCTGTCCCTGTTTCCTTCGTCAATACGTTTTTAAGCAAGTTAGCCGGCTTTTTGGGCAAGATGAAGGCAGCTCTTTCTGGTGATTTAACGGAAAGGTTACGTAGGCGTACCAACTTATGGCCATCGGAAGCAACAAATGTCAGGTCGTCCGTGTGAATGTCGAAATATATGCCATTCATAACTGGGCGTAACTCATCGTCTGCTGTAGCAAAAAAGGAGCGGCTGATGCCGTTGAGTAGCATCTGTGCATCTATTGTGATAGAAATGGCATTTTCGTTTAGCGGTTTTTGTTGTGGATAGGTATCCCCCCTTTGCCCGATAAAGTTATACTTACCATTATGGAAATGGATGAATATCTCCATATTCTCATCGTTAATGTCGAAGGTAAGTGGTTGTTCGGGCAACTCTTTCAGTGGATCGAGCAAAATCTTTGCTGATATTGCGAAAAAGCCTGCACCCTGTGCATTCATCACATCCACTGAAGTCACCATTCGGGTTTCCGAATCAGAAGCCGTCATTGTCAATTTATCACCTTCCAAGTTGAAAAGGAAGCTGTCTAAGATGGGTAAAGAGTTCTTAGACGCAATAACTTTGCTTATAGATTGCAAACGGGATAGTAGCGCAGTGCTGGATACATCGAATCTCATAGCTTTAATTTTATTTATCTGTATTATTATTACTTATCTAATTAACAGAACAAAATTAAGAAAATATTTTATTCGATGCTACTATCCGTCCAAAAGATTAGCCATAAAAAAAGAGCTTCCCTTCAATGAATTGAAAGGAAGCTCTTTGTCTATGTGTGGTTTCGCTTTTTTATTTAGCGAAATAATCTTTTACAGCTTCGTTAGGAATCATTTCTTCCTGAAACATGTAAGCACCGGTTTTCGGAGACTTAACCATCTTAATTACCTTTGAGAAGGTGCGTCCATCACCTTTCTTAAATGCTGCAACTACTTTTTTTGCCATCGTTTAAAATCTCCTATTACTTAATTTCTTTGTGTAACGTCATTTTCTTTAAGATCGGGTTGTACTTCATCAACTCTAATCTTGCAGTCGTATTCTTTCTGTTCTTGGTAGTAATGTATCTTGAAGTACCGGGCATGCCACTTTCCTTGTGTTCTGTGCATTCCAAAATTACTTGAACTCTATTTCCTTTTGCTTTTTTTGCCATTTTCTATATCCTCCAAGTTAAGCGTTTAAATAACCTTTATCAGCTGCCTTCTTAATTGCTGCATCCAAGCCTAGCTTGTTAATGGTGCGCAAGCCTGCGGCTGAAATATTCAGGCTAACCCAACAATCTTGTTCTACCCAATAGAACTTTTTAGTGAACAGGTTTACATCAAATGTACGCTTCGTTCTTCTCTTTGAGTGCGAAACGTTGTTGCCAACCATTGCTTTTTTTCCGGTAATTTGACAAATCTTAGACATTGCTATCTTCTTTTTTTTGTGCAATAAACGAATTAAATACCACTCCACAATCTAGGCGCTTTTATTGACGTAAATATTCATTTACGCGCTAAGCGCATTAAATATCCTAACGAAGAGTTATCTCTTTCTGTGCTAGCATCACGCACTGAATCAACTCTTTCCTAGGATATGTTTCTTGTTTTACGGGTGCAAATGTAGGGAATTTATTTGATTTACAAACATAAAAGGGGTAAATAATTTTACAATCTTTGATTTTAGGGGCTTAGCTGATGGTGATAATGTCATCCAAGTTGGTTGTAAACCGTCGGGAGACGAATTCGTTTTTAAGCTTATAGCTCTTTCCGGAGCCTTGTGCTACGACTTTAAGGGAGTGGTTTCCGTACTTCTTATTTATTGTGTCTAGTGCCGACATGAGTTTGCGTTGTCTGACGCGGTCTTTGTTGTCGAACAGGTGGCCTTGCACGCAGGTTTCCGGTATGATATTGGCTACTATGACGCCGGCTTTCTTATATTGATACCCTTTTCGGAAGATGCTCTGTAGGGCAAGTCCGGCGTAATGGATCAGTTCGGAGGGGTCGTTGGTTGCTACCGGCAGCTCTTCTACGTGGCTTTGGTTGTATTGGGGCAGGTCTGCGCGGAAACGGTTGGTATAGATAAAGACAATAATCGCGCCGGCACAACATTTCTGCTTTCTGAGTTTGCTGGCGCAGGAAGCGGTAAAGTCTCCAACCGTTTCGCTGAGGGTCTGATAGTCGTCTATCATCTCACCAAACGAGCGGCTGGTACAGATGGTTTGCTTATCCGTCTCCGCCTCTATGTCGTAACAGGGGATGCCGCGCAGCTCTTTCCAAGTATGCACACCCGGTGCATTCATTTGTCGGCGGATCCAGCTTTCAGAGCGCTGGGTTAAGTCGTATGCCGTTTGGATGCCGTAGTAGCGCAATGTTTTGGCGCTGCGGCGACCGATGCCCCATACCTTTTCTATCTCCAACAAGCGAAGTGCTTTTTCTCGCTTCTCCTCCGTGTCGATGATGCAGACTCCTTCATAGGCAGGGTACTTTTTGGCGTAGAGGCTGGCTATCTTGGCGAGCGTTTTGGTCGGTGCAATGCCGAGACTAACAGGAATGCCGGTGTTTTTCGTCGTGGTTCGGACGATTCGTTGACCATAGGCGACCAGTTCGGTCGGAGCAAATCCGTCGAGGTTAAGGAAGGCTTCGTCTATTGAATAAATCTCCATCTCTTCTACAAATGCAGCGAGGGTGGACATTACGCGGTGCGACATATCTCCATAGAGCACCATGTTTCCCGAAAACACCGCCACTTCGTTTTTCTCTATAATCTCTTTTACTTGAAAGACGGGTGCCCCCATTGGTATGTCGAGTGCTTTGGCTTCGTTGGAGCGTGCAATCACGCAGCCATCGTTGCTACTGAGTACCACCATCGGTCGACCTCGCAGGGCAGGATTAAACACCCGCTCGCAGGAGGCAAAGAAGTTGTTACAGTCTACGAGTCCGAACATTAGCGTTGCCTTTTTCTGTTTTTTTTGATAGTGTACGTCACGATGCCCCAGATAATGAAATCGTTTTCTGCTGTTACGCGGATGGGGGCATATTGTTCGTTGGCCGGCATCAGCCAGATAATATCGGTATCCAGCTTGATGTATTTGAGCGTAAACTCACCGTCCAGAAAGCAGACAGCCATGTCGCCGTCCTGTGGCTCCAGCGATTTATCTATTACGAGCAAGTCCCCATTATGCACCCCAGCGTCCTGCATGCTGTCCCTGTCTTTTTGTAAATAAGGTTGACTCTAAAAAGAATCAACAATGCAAGAAGAAA
>JAVVRI010000003.1:19102-47699 GCA_036654795.1 Tannerellaceae bacterium | reverse complement strand
ACCCTCGGCTTCCCGAACGAAGAGGTGAAGTATGGTTTTCTGAACTTCGTAGCGCCGTTTTACGTGCCGCTGCCCGCTTCGGAAACGCCCTTCTATATCGGACGGTTTGTCGATGATTTGTGGGCCGGCCGGACGGAAGCGTTTCTAACACGCCTGAAAGCTTTCTTCGCCGACTTCCCCTACGAACTGAACGAAAAGACGGAACGCCACTATCAGGTAGTGTTCTACCTCGTGTTCAAGTTGATGGGGCAGTTTACCGAAGCCGAAGTGCACAGTGCTAAGGGACGTGCCGATGCGGTAGTGAAGACGCCGAACTACATTTACGTATTCGAATTTAAGTTGGACGGCACCGCCGAAGCCGCCCTCAGCCAGATAGACGACAAAGGCTACCTGATCCCTTACACCGCCGACGGCCGTACCTTCGTAAAAGTAGGTGCTTCCTTCAGCGCCGCGGATCGTAACATCGACCGCTGGCTGGTGGGCTGACCGCCTTCTCTCTCCTCCCTCTCTTCCCTAGAAAGGTGATTTGCCCACGGTACTGATTGTAGATGATTCCGATTTACCCAAATGACATTAAAAAGCCCAATAATAGATCAAATTGATCCATTATTGGGCTTTTTAAAAACACGCATATCTATTAAATACGCAATTCTAGCAAAAAAAAGAGAGGATTTATTAACATTTCTGGTTGCTAATAGGCACTTTTCAAAAAGATAACGATGGTTTTGGAAGAACATCGTTATGTTTTTCCAAAAAGATAACGACGTTTTTGAGAAACATAAGCGGGCTTTTTTAGTTAAATAAGGTATCTATTCGTTGGATTATGGCAATTTTCAGATTAAAAAACATGCTAAACAACAGTTTTTAATCGCTAGATCGCACCAAATGAATGTCTTATTCGAACTATCATTTGCCAAGACAATACAGAACAAAACCAATCAAATCGAACAGGAAACAGAGTATTAGGCAGACAATCGTAAAACAAAAATCAAGAATCACCATCTTTTAGTCAAAGCACAACCCCTTCAAAACTCCCGCGAAAGTCAGCAACCTCTCTCTCGTCCGAAATAAGCCACTCTTGGGAGAGATAAATTATCATTTTGACAAATTGACTGGATACGTCTTGTAAAATAAATCAGCGAAAATTAGATATAGCTGCCCTGATTGTATGATTACTTATAACTGAATTTTCAAGAAATATACTATCTTTACCACAGATATAAAGATGATAAGACCTATGGAATTAATACTCCCATCAAAACTAAACGAGACAGCCTCTATCCTGTTGGAAACAAGCGTACTCGTTATAGTCGGTGCCAATGGCGCCGGTAAAAGTTCGTTTGGTAGAGATTTATTGGAGCGATATGCCGGAATTGGTGAAAACATATCCGGGATGCGCTCTCTGTTTATTCGCAACGAAGAGGTAAACGCAAATGGCAACGAACTAACACGCTTGCAATCCATGATTACCGAACGCCTCTTTATGCCCCGCCTCTCGGACTACGAAAAGCTGATCCTCCGCCTGCAAAGCGAAGAGTTCGAAGCCGCCGTAAATTATAAGGAACTATGCAAAACGAACCCGAACGAACGACCACCCGTTACTCGCATCGACCGTATTCAAAGCCTGTGGGAGAAGATGTTTCCTCACAACCGACTGGTGCGCAAATCTGGTTTTATTGAGCTGACCTCTACCAGCAGAAACTGTAGCAGCTATACGGCCGAACGGATGAGCGACGGAGAAAAGATTGTGTTTTACTTGATAGGCGCTGTGTTGTGTGCCCGTCCGGACGCTCTCCTGATCATTGAGGAGCCGGAGATTTTACTACATAACTCCATCAAAAACACATTATGGGACGCCCTCGAGGAGAGTCGACCGGATTGTACCTTCGTCTACATGACAAACGACATCGACTTTGCAGCCAACCGCTCGAACGGTAAACGAATTTGGATTCGCAGCTACAACGCGGATACCCATGTGTGGGACTATGAGCTGATTGAAAACAACGAAACCTTCCCCGAAGAGGTCTACATGGAGATTCTTGGCAGTCGGAAACCAATTCTTTTCATTGAAGGGACGGACTCGAACAGCATTGATAGCCGCCTTTATCCGCTAATCTTCCCGGGTTATCTGGTCAAGCCGATGGGCGGATGCCAGAAAGTGATCGAAACAACCAAAGCCATTGCTAACCTAAAAGACTTCCACACGCTGGATTGTAAAGGAATCGTTGACCGAGACCGCCGCACACAGGGCGAAATAGACTACCTACGCGAACAACACATCTATGTGCCCAACGTAGCCGAAGTAGAAAACCTGCTACTGATTGAGGCCGTAATAAAAACCGTAGCCCGCCGCCTGATGAAAGATCCGGACGAAGTGTTCAGCCAAGTAAAGGAGAACATCGTAAAGCTATTCGATAAAGAGATAGAAGCCCAAGTAATCCTGCATGCCAAGCATTATGTCCGCAAAAAGCTGGAAACAACAGTCGATCGGAAAATAACCTCCGTCGAGCAGCTGTCCGAACACATCGAATCGATCCGCGAGAACATCCACGTAAAGGATATTTACCAGGAAATCAAGGTTCATTTCGAGCATTATGTTGACACGGAAGATTATCAAAGCATCCTCCGCGTATACAACCAAAAGGGCATGCTACCCCAAAGTCGCCTATGCAACATTTGCGGTATCAGCAACAAGGAGAGCTATTTAAACCTGATTATCTCCATTTTAAAAGAAAACAAAGAAGACGCAGAAGCCATTCGCGAAGCTATCAAAGAATCGTTAGGAACATAAAAAGTTGCTAAAAGGCAGGAAAAGTCGGTAAAATATCGTTCTTTTGTACTTTCTTTTTAATGAATAACCGGGGCAAGAGCCCCATTATACAAAACTTATGCGTACACCTACTCTTCAATATCTTTATCTGCAAAAGCCGGTAACCATGATGGTGGTCATCTGTATCATCTCAGTGTTGCCGTGGATTGGTCTGGGCGACTTCTCGACAAAAGGAGAACCGCGCGAGGCTAGTGTTGCCATCTCAATGCTCGAAACAGGCAATTGGGTGTTGCCACAAGCCTATGCTAACGAGTTTGCGTATAAGCCGCCGATGGCTCATTGGCTCATGGCTGCCTTCTCCTATCCACAAGGGTATGTTTCGGAATTTACTTCCCGCCTGCCCTCTGCACTTGCTTTTATTGTCTTGATGGGTTTTGTGCTGGTCTTCTTCGGAAAACGAGTCAAGTTTCAACAAGCTTTTATATCGACGCTCCTATTGGCTACTTGTATAGAAATACACCGGGCGGCCATGACGACACGCGTGGACATGCTACTGACTACTTTTATCGTACTCGGACTGTTTCAGCTCTTCCGATGGGAAGATAAGGTGGAGCTGAAGGGCTTGCCTGTCGTCATACCTATCCTGCTGGGACTGGCAGTGCTGACGAAAGGACCGGTCGGGGTGATCCTTCCACTATTTGTGTTTGGCGTCTACCTGCTGATGCTAAACCGTTATAGCTTGCTCACAATCATTAAGTCTCTGTTTTATATCGGGGTGTCCTCTCTCTTCCTGCCTCTGCTATGGTACGTAGCGGCTTGGAAACAGGGCGGCGATGACTTCCTGAACGTAGTGCTGGCTGAGAATTTCGGCCGCTTCTTCCACCTCGACAATCCAACCATAAACTACGAGTTGGGGCATGAGAACGGAGTGTATTATAACTTCGTGACGTTGGCTGCCGGCTTTGTGCCTTGGACGATCTTTTTCGTCTTCTCTCTCTTCGGACTGAAGCTACACAAGCCCACCCTGTCCGTAAAGGAGCTACTGAAAGATGCCTGGATGCGTATCCGCTCGATGGAAAAGGTAAAGCTGTTCAGCTTGGTGGCATTGGTGTGTATTCTCTTTTTCTACTCCATACCCTCCAGCAAACGGAGCGTTTACCTGATGCCGGCCTATCCGTTCATTGCGCTGTTTTTGACGCAATACGTCATTTATCTGACGGAATACCGCACGAAGGTAACCCGCCTCTTTGCCGCCTTCTTGGCTTCGCTCGTGACCGTAGTGTTAATTGCGATTGTGTTAACCATGGGGGGAGTGATTGATCCGAATAGCATCGTCTCTCAATATACCGACCGCGCTTCCACCTTGGAGACTGTCCGCGCCGTCACGGCCATACTGTCATCGGCCACGCTGCTAACAAATTGTATTGTGACAGTCACCTTTGCCACACTGCTAACGGTCTGCTATCAGATGTTCAAGAAGATCAACATCAAGATACTATATGCCACCATTGCGCTGACATTCATGATCAACATTATGGTGGATGGAATTATCATGTTAGGCGTTCGCAAAGGGGGTTCGGCGCGTCCTTTTGCCAACATGATCATGAAGACTTATCCGCTCAACAAAGAGAACGTTTACGTTACGAACAACCCGAAGCAGTATCGCAACCTATATGCGTTAAACTTCTATATGGGCAACATGTTCAGAAACTTTGAAAAAGAAAATCCGGACAAGGGATACTTCCTGTCCGGAGAAAAAGAGATGGTCAAGGTGATGGAAAACTATGGTGACAAATACACATTCAACCTATTGTCCACCACCGAGAACCAAGTAACCGACATCAACCAGAAGATTGTTCTAAGCCAGTTCGTACGCAAGTAGAAGCGCAATCGTAGTAATTCTACTTTAGCTCCTTGATCTTTATGTTGCGGAAGGCTACTTCGTTGCCATGATCCTGCAAAAGAATTCGTCCGATGGTTGCTTCGCCGAAAAGTCCGGTCTCGTTATAAGCAGCGGCGGCATACTTGCTGCCCTTTACCAAGTCGCGAAACTCTTTTGAACCGCGCTCATATTCCAACACCTTTGCGCCGTTCAGCCAATGTTCCACATGGTTGCCGGGAAGCACCTTGACGGTGGCTGTGTTCCATTCCCCTATGCCGTTAAAGGAGACGTTTTCGCTCTTCTTTAAGTCATACAAGCTTGCCAACGTACGGCTACCGGGAAAGGTGGTAAAGAGTTTTGCATCCGGATGGTGAGCATCGTCCAGTATCTGAAATTCCAAACCAAAAGCTGAGCCCTTTTGCTTCTCTTTCTCGGTAACAAAATACTTGATGCCGCTATTGGCACCTTCCGTTATCTTAAAATCAACGCTTAACTCAAAGCAGCTATACTCGCCGACAGAGACGATATCACCGCCGTTGGTAGACTCGCTACCGTCCGAACTGAGTACGATCAGCTCACCATCGGCAACCTTCCAGCCATGCTCAGGGAAGGCCTCTTTGTGGGCACCCCGCCATCCGCTGGTCGTAGTGCCATCGAATAATAGTTTCCAACCATCCGCTTTCTCCTGTTCGGTCAGTTGGTTAATAGCCGGAACCGATGCCGCAGCTTCTGCTACGGGAGCTTCCGTCTCAACGTTTTGTGTACTTTTTGCGTTACAACCGCAAAGCAAAGCAGCCGATACCGCTGCGCATGTCAATAATGTTTTCATTTTGTATTTCTATTAGGACTTTATAGTCGGTTAATCCGTGTTCGCGCACAAAGATAAAAGAAATAACCGTACCTTTGCACACAGAATTCTATAATTGACAATGATTATCTATGAAGCAACTGAAAACAGCTCTTTTCGATTTTGATGGTGTCGTAGTGGACACAGAACCGATTTACGATCTGTTCTGGGATGAAGCCTCTATACGATACGGCATAGGCATAGAACACTTTGCCCATGTCATCAAGGGCACCACACTTCCCAACATCTTGAGTACTTACTTTGGCGATTACTCCGAGGAATTCCGCCAGAAAGTCGTTAAAGAGTCTTTTGACTATGAATGTATAATGCCTATTCCGCCCATGCCCGGCTCCATCGAGTTTTTGGAAATGCTGAAAGCGCAGGGCGTAAAGATTGGATTGGTAACCAGTTCGGACGACCTAAAAGTGGAACGTGCCTTCAAACTACTAAAGATAGGACATCTGTTTGACAGCATCGTTACGGCAGACCGCATTACTCAAGGTAAGCCCGACCCAATGTGTTATCTGCTTGGGGCAGCCGACTTGCATAGCGATCCTTCCGACTGCTTGGTGTTCGAAGATTCCTTTGCCGGCATCCAATCAGGCACAGCAGCTGGTATGCGTGTAATAGGGCTGAGCACCACCAATCCGCCCGAATCGCTGAGAGACAAAGTATATGAAGTAATTCCCAACTTTGAACATGTCACGTTCGAGGATTATTTGAAATGGTAGTCTCCGGGAGCACACCAAAAAAGAGGGGCTGCGTCATTACTTAGTTTATGACGCAGCCCTTCTCTTTATAAAACAGGGTGATTTAGAAATTATATCCAACCCTCACAGCAAGCATTGCTTGATCGAGATCCTTGACGATGTTATACTTTGCCTCCACTCCTACAGTGATGTGGGCGCTGGCATACACTTCCGCACCCAATCCAAGGTTAACACCAAAACGGGTAAGCGAACCAGAAGCATTAGAATCGAGATCGGGATCGGGATCGTCAAAATTCCAGAAAGACAAACTCAGACCGGCCAAAGGATAGAAGCCAAACATCTCACTCAGCTTAACAACGTAATGGGCGTTCATGTCGACAGCAAAGACGTGAAACCCATTATCATTCACCATATAGGTGATGGAAGGTGCTAAGCGCACTGCGTCCGTAACGTTGTAACGGTAATCCAACCCAAAGGTCGCACTACCCACATCGAATGCGTGACCGATGTTCAAGCCCAAAGACGATTTTCCTTGTTGCGTTTGTGCCGAAGCACCCAGGCTGATAACAGCCAGCAATAAAAGCATAAATACTCTTTTCATCTCTCTAATTTTTAATGTTTAATGTTTCACTTTCAATCGTTCGCCGGCACTTTTCACTACGCCGCGATAGTATTCTTCATCATATCCCGGGAAGTTAGGCGAAGCCGACAGGCCGTAACCGTTTTGCTTGAACGCACCGTTTTCCTCCTTCTTTACATTACCATCAATATACTTAACCAACAGATATTCGCCCAACTTCTTCCAACGCTCGGTGGCGCTGTCAGCATTTGTGGTGCTATACCAAGTAAGGAACTTCACCGCCTCAGCCGGATTCTTGGCATACATCTCCGCAGCCGCCTTATCAATGGCAGGTAGCATGTCACGAAAGCCATACTCCAACTCTTGTTGAACAGGGCGGATGTCGGCAATCAGGAAGCTATACTTACTATAGGCCATATTGGCCACCCAGTTATGAATCCAGAAAGCAGAAGTCCAAGAGAAGTGCATCATGTCTCCATTCCCAACCCGATAACATTCGGGCACCTCCGTAACAGAGCAATAGATGGGGGTAAAGACAGCCATGTCCGCATCGTCGACGGCAAACCACAACACACCTCCTACAGCATCCGGCAACCAGTTACGCATCTGCGGAACGATTACAAAGCCACTCTGCTGCGTCGCAATGGCACGTTCATTCGTATATACCTGACCATCCACCTTAAAGGTCATCGGACGCCAACGGTAAGGCACTTTGTATGCACCCGCTCCGGCATCGTTCGTCATGCAAAGATCAGTGCCTTCGTAATGGTCGCGCATGCCGTTCTGCACATCCTGCACAGACAATAAACGATCTGGCTTTATATAGAGAGGCATCGGTTGCCGAGTGGCATCCCCCTTGATGAAGTCAGCATACTGATCCATCGTCTTGTCATACTTGCGAAAGAAAGACCACACACGGGCTTCGCAACCACGCAGTGAACTAAAATCGTACGGACAATAGGCAGCTGCAAAGCTGAAGTCCTTGTCTTTCCCGCTGAAGTATCCCTTCTGACGGGCAAAGGAAACAACATCCGGTGCATAAAGGCAATTTTCTTTGTCGTCGAACGGTATCTGCTGGATGCGCGACTGGTTGGCGTGCGCCGAGATGCAATCGTCCGGGATGCGGATAGCTACCCAAACAGCACCCTTGTTGCCCACACCTTTGCCTACCATTTCTAGTATCCAGGCCTCATTCTTATCTGCTATTGAGAACGACTCGCCACCACTGTGATAGCCATGCTCTTTAACCAGCGTAGTGATCACCTGAATGGCTTCGCGAGCAGACTTCGAGCGTTGCAGGGAGATGTATATCAGGCTGCCATAATCCATAATGCCGGTCGTATCCACCAACTCCGGACGGCCGCCAAAGGTACTCTCTGTAACTGCCACTTGGTGCTCATTCATGTTACCCACTACGGAATAGGTCTGAGCTACCTGCGGGATCTGTCCCAGCGGGCGACCCGTGTCCCATTCCTTTATATCCAGCATTGCCCCTTTAGGCCACGTAGCTGCCGGCCAGCGATATAACTCACCATAGAGCGTGTGCGAATCGGCCGCATAACTAATCATGACCGATCCGTCCGTCGAAGCCTTCCGACCAACCAGAAAGCCTGTACACGCAATCGCTTCCATTCCGGAAAGCAAGGCGACACAAGTCGCCATTATAATCCAATTTCTTTTCATATATAAGTAGTTTTAAACAAACATCAACAAATAAACGCCCGCACCGCATAAGTATCCGATCAGCGACAAAAGGCTAAAGCGTTTCAGATAGTACATAAAGCTTATCTTTTCCAACCCCATCACAGTAACGCCCGTTGCCGAACCGATAATCAAGATGCTACCACCCGTCACAGCACAGTAGGCGAGAAACGTCCAAAAGGCACCGTCTGACACAAAATGGGCGGCGTATGGCGTAATGTCAGCTGCATGCTGCACAATGGGATACATACCCATCGTAGCTGCCACCAAAGCCACGTTGTCCACGCAGGACGACAGAATGCCAATTACAAACGCAATCACGTACGGCTCATGCACCGTAGAGTCGAGATAATTAGACATCAGCCCCAACTGACCGGAGGTCTCCAACGCACCTACCGACATCAGGATACCGAGGAAAAAGAAGATTGTAGAAAGGTCGATATTTGGAAGCAGTTCTGCTATACGCAGCTTATCGGACTCCTTCATCATGTGCAACTTGCTATACATAAGGTCAGTATAGACCCAAAGGATCACCAAACCCAACAAGACGCCGAGGAAAGGAGGAAGCTCCGTCAACATTTGGAACGCAGGCACCATTGCCAGCGAAAGTACCCCGATAATAAAGATAATACGGCGCGAGCGGTTCGGTATTTCCGGTACGTACTCATCCGCCTGCTCCTCTTCGCTTTGCAAACGCAGCGTAGCACCCTTCTTAAACAACCAGAAATGAGCAATAGAAAGCGGCACAAGCATATTGACTAGGGCCGGAATAAAGACGTGCGATATCTGGTGCATAGCGGAAATGTTCTTACCAACCCAGAGCAAGATGGTCGTCACGTCACCAATCGGAGACCAAGAACCTCCGGCATTGGCAGCAATAATCACCATACAAGCATACTTCAACCGGTCTGTCCTGTCGGGCACCAACTTGCGAAGCACAGCCATAATCACAATAGCAGCAGCTAGGTTATCCAGCAAAGCGGAGAAGAAGAAAGAAGCAAAACTAATATACCACAACAGTTTCCGTTTGTTAGGCGTGCGGATATATCCGGTCACGGAACGGAACCCACCATGCTTATCCACAATGTCCACAATCAACATGGAACACATAACGAAGAAAAGCGTCTCCGCCACATTACCCAAATGATAGATAATGGAACGGTTCGTTATAAAGTTTACAAACTGGTCATTCACCGATAGATTCAGCATCTCCGGGTTTTGGGTTAGGAACTGTTTAAAAAGAGGACTGTCCCGCTCGACAAAGATATTGTAAGCATCGAACATAAGGATCATCCACAAAGAAATAGCCATAAACAAGGCTACGGCGGCTTTATTGATCTTTATCTTATCCTCCATAGCGATTGCTAGGATTCCGAGAACAAAGATTACAGGCATTAATATAAACATAAATATGTCTTTAAGTTGTTAGGATCATTCTTTTTATACGATCAGCCCCCATCTAATGAGCAATTATGCACCGACTAACATAAATTGGATAAATATATAAAAATATCTATTCAATTTGTTTGCGAAAGCAAAATAATACTTTTACATTTGGACTTTCATAGTTAAGGTTTTGGTTAAATGTAGAAGGGGTGGCTTGTGAAAGTCTGCCCCTTTTTATTTAATGGTTCACAACGCATACAAGTAAGCTATCTCCTCCGCCCAAATGGACTCGTCCGGAGTTTCCAGAATCAAAGGCATATCGTCGAAACGAGGATCTTCCATCAACATACGAAAAGTAACCAACCCCATCACTCCTTTGCCAATGCTGTCGTGTCGGTCTACCTTCGAAGCCAGATCCTTTTTAGAATCGTTGATATGCATACCCTTCAGATAGGAGAAGCCAATGATCTCGTCGAAACGGCGGAAGGTGTCGGTAAAACCGGCTTCCGTCCGGATGTCATAACCAGAAGCCAGCGTATGCGCCGTGTCAATGCAGATACCCACCCGAGTCTTGTCCTCTACCCGGTCAATAATGTAGGCCAATTGCTCGAACGTATAGCCCAGATTTGTGCCCTGTCCGGCTGTATTCTCGATGACAGCCGTAACGCCTGCCGTACGGTCAAGCGTCCAGTTAATAGATTCGGCAATGCGGGCAAGACATTCGTCAACCGATATTGCCTTCAGATGGCTGCCGGGATGGAAGTTCAGCCTATCTAGCCCTAACTGCTCGCAACGCTGCATCTCGTCCAAAAAGGAAAGACGCGACTTTTCCAGACCGTCCGCTTCGGGATGGCCTAGATTGATCAGGTAGCTGTCGTGTGGTAAGATATGTTTCGGCTCGTAGCCGTATGCCTGACAACGTTCTTTAAAAAGAGAGATGCTTGCCGCGGAAAGCGGCGCGGAGTTCCACTGCCGCTGGTTTCTAGTGAAAAGGGCGAAAGCCTTTGCACCAATCGCATGAGCATTGAGCGGCGCATTTTCTACGCCGCCCGAAGCTGATACATGTGCACCGATATACTTCATTCTTCTTTGGTTTAAATTAGTCTTTCAAGTAATAATCTACCGTCGTTACGACGCGGATGCTTTTGATGTAAGGCGTGTTCGCGTCGCGGTCGGTAATGGCAAACTGGCCTTGGTTGGCCGTACGGATCTTTCCTAATTCGCTATCTGAATCTTCAGCAAACGTCTTGGCTGCAGCGCGTGCATTGCGGGTAGCCTCCTGAATCATCTGAGGCTTCACCTCGTTCAGCTTTGTAAAGAGAAATTGCGTGGAGTAACGATAGTCTCCCCCGGTAATAGCGATACCCTCTTTCAACAAGTCGCTTTGCGAGACCATGAGCTTGCGGATCATCTCCACCTTATTCGAGGTTACGGTCAGCACGGAGGTGATGTTATAGCGATAAGAGGGGTTCTCGTTCGAATAGCGCTCAGCCTTCATGTCTATAATTTCGGGGGCAGAGACAGTTATCTCGCTCTCCTCAATACCGTTATTTTTGAGGAAAGAGACAATGGCCTTGTTCTTGCGCTCCATGTTATTATATAATTCCGGCAAGTCGTTGCCGATGTCTTTGTACATCAAAGGCCAGATTACGCGGTCGGCCGACACCTCCATCTCGGCAAGCCCTTTAACGGATACAACACGTTCTTTATCTCTAAAATTTTCGATACCAGACTTCATCGAGAAGCCTAACACCATCAAGCCGACTGCTATCAATAGTCCGGCCAGCGCTGTTCCTTGTTTTGTTTCCATTGTTTTCACTAAAATTAAATAAATACTATTAATTAAGAACAACGGCACGATACGGATTGTTTTTAAATGATTCGTCTGCCGTTTTGCAAAGTAAGTAAAAGTTCCGTAATCATTTCTGCTTTTACTGATAAAATAGATGCCTGAGAGACCTAAAGCATCGT
The DNA here is from genome assembly GCA_036654795.1 of Tannerellaceae bacterium. GTDB lineage: Bacteria > Bacteroidota > Bacteroidia > Bacteroidales > Tannerellaceae > JAVVRI01. The sequence continues at coordinate 35,852 of JAVVRI010000003.1, read as the reverse complement.
TAATTTCGCATATTTAAGCAGCAACAGCCGTTTACCAAAGTTCGTAAAGTTGACAGTGGCCTTCGCGTCCACACCGCTACCTTCCAAGGCGATTAGTTCGCCTTCGCCGAAGCGATCATGACTGACTTTTGCCCCAATCGTCAGACCGTCCGGATTAGTCACGAGGGAGGAAGCAGAGGGTGCCATCGCCTTGTCCAGCCGAGTAAGGTGGGACTGACGGCGAATGGCTTCGCTTACTGGCGAGGTGTAGCTTTCCTCGGCCACTTTGGGCTGGCGGAAGGGTGAGCCGTAGGGCTGACGAAAGCGCTCGCGGGAGGCATCGAAGCTGTCTACAGCCGGGGTATCGGAGGGAACGTCCAAGTAGCGGACGTCAATGTCGGAAAGGAAGCGACTGGGGCAACATACATCGCTCTTACCATTTCGGAAGCGGGACTTGGCATAAGAAAGAACGCAGTTTTGCTCCGCGCGAGTGATGGCAACGTAAAAGAGGCGTCGCTCCTCCTCCACCGCACGGGGATTGTCCTTGGTCATCATGGAGGGGAAGAGGTTTTCCTCCAGACCAACCACAAACACATTCATAAACTCCAATCCTTTGGCGGCATGAACGGTCATCAGGGTGACTTTGTCCGCATTCTCGTCCTTGTCATTGTCCTGATCGGTCAAAAGGGAGACTTCGGAAAGGAAGTCGGATAGCGACACCTGATCGCTCCCCTCCTCACGCTTGATCTCGCAAAACTCGTTGATTCCCTTCAGGAGCTCCTGAAAGTTTTCTTGTCGGCTGACGCCCTCTACCGTGGAGTCTTGCATCAGGGCGGCGGCGATGCCGGTCTGTTTGACCACGATGAGCGCCATTTCGTCTGCCGGCAGCTTTTTGTTCTGCTCCATAAAGTCGGCCATGAGGGCTTGAAAGTCTGCCAGCTTCTTAGCCGTTCCGCCGTTGACAGGCAGGGCGTAAGCCTGCAGATCGGAAAGTATCTTCCAAAGGCTCACCTCGTGGAGGGTAGCGGCTTCGACTAGCCGACCGAGCGTCGTTTCGCCAATGCCACGGGCCGGGTAATTGATGATGCGCCTCGTCGCCTCTTCGTCGTGCGGATTGGTGATGACGCGGAAGTAGGAGATGATGTCTTTGATCTCCTTGCGCTGGTAGAAGGAGAGGCCACCATATATTTTATAAGGTATGCCCCGCTTGCGCAGCGCTTCCTCAAGGATGCGGCTCTGGGCGTTCGTCCGATAGAGGACGGCAAAGTCAGCCCAACCATATTCACGCCCCTTCATACCGCTGATGCCTGAGGCCACAGCGTAACCCTCTTCATAATCAGAATAGGAAGCCAGAACGCCGAGGCGGCTCCCCTCCTCATTTTCAGAGTAGACCGTTTTCTGTATCTGTTCCCTATTCTTACTGATCAGGCTGGCGGCGGCATTGACGATGTTTTGCGTGGAGCGATAGTTACGCTCCAACTTGAAGACACGACAACCGGGGTAGTTGCTTTTAAATTTGAGAATGTTGTCAATGTTCGCCCCACGAAAGGAGTAGATGCTTTGCGCATCGTCTCCGACAACGCAGATGCGATGATGTACCTCTGAAAGGCGCTGCACGATCAGGTGCTGCGCGAAGTTCGTATCTTGATACTCGTCCACCAGCACATAGCGAAAATGCGAACGATACTTTTCAAGCACGGCGGGATGGTCGCGAAAGAGTATATTGGTCTGGAGCAGCAGGTCGTCGAAGTCCATCGCCCCCGCCATCTCGCAGCGGCTCTGATAACGTCGATATATCTCACTAATGAGCGGCACTTTGGCACTCATATCCGCCTCCACCAACTCCCTAGTCTGCTCATAGGCACGATGGGTGATGAGGGAGTTTTTAGCGTTCGAAATGCGACTCTGCACCATCCCGACACGATAGCTCTTCTCGTCCAGCTGCATCTCCTTCAAGATGGTCTTGAGGAGGCTCTTCGAATCCGCCGAGTCGTATATAGTAAAGTTCGAAGGATAGCCGATGTGCTCCGCCTCACTTCGAAGGATGCGCGAAAAAATGGAGTGGAAAGTACCCATCCAAAGACGGGCAGCCGTCTCACGACCGGTTATCTGCGCCACACGCTCCTTCATCTCGCGCGCGGCCTTGTTGGTAAAGGTCAATGCCAAAATGCTCCAAGGCGGCAACCCTTGACTAAGCAGGTAGGCTATTTTATAGGTCAACACACGTGTTTTACCGGAACCTGCACCGGCAATAACCAGCGCAGGACCTTCGCAAAAGGTGACAGCCTCTCGCTGGCTATCGTTTAGTTGATTTAAATATTCTTCCACGGTTAATTACATTATTTTGATGGGCAAAGGTACAAAAATACCGGTTCACACCGCTATTGAAGCCGAAAACTACATCGCCACGCCCCAAACGTCCCATTTACCGATGGCAATACGCGTGCGGACGGCGGCAAACAATAGTAACTAATATATTAGTTTCATGCCGATGAAACTAAAGTTTCATAGTGGTGAAACTTTTGTTTCATCGGCATGAAACTTTTGTTTCGCTTAAATATTTATTGCTGAAACATTGCTCAGCCTATTCCCTCCTTCTCCAGAAACAAATGGATAAGTCGCGGAACGGCGTAACGAGACACTTCTGCCAAGGGTACAGCCTGATATTTATGAAGCAGCCCCCCTTCCATCTCGATCTCCACCTCATAAAAAGCGGCAAAGAGTAGCTGATGGGAAAGCACATGCTTCACCCCGGAAAGGCGGACAGAAATACCTATTTTACCGGTATCGGCAAAAAGTTGGCGAAAGGCATCCGTTTCCTGCAACTGGGCATAATCCATCGGCTGCTCTGTCTCAATAAGTGGAAATTCAAACAAACCCTCCCAAATGTCTTTGTCGGCACGACGATGAAGATACGTTTTACCACCATATCTTATATAGAAATAATAAAAATAACGATTTCTGGTTTTAGTCTTATTCTGTTTGACCGGATAAGATTGTACGTCATGATCAGCATACGCCACGCAACGATCGGCAAACGGACAAACCGTACAATCCGGACGTTGTGGCACACATTGCAAAGCGCCAAACTCCATGATAGCCTGATTATGTAAACCGGCAAGCAGTGGATTCAACAACAAGCCTGCCAATTCGGCAAACTGTTTCTTCCCCGTTCCCGTGTCGATCGGTGTATCAACAGCAAAGAGACGAGACAGGACTCTGTACACATTGCCATCCACCACCGGATACGGCTTATTCCGGGAAAAAGAGACAATTGCCGCTGCCGTATATTCACCAATTCCTTTTAAAGATAACACATCGGCATACTCCTTCGGAAAAACTCCGCCATAAAAACCCATGATCCGGCGAGCTGCTTCTAACAAATTACGGGCACGGCTATAATAACCTAATCCTTGCCAAAACTTCAGCACCTCCCCTTCCTCTGCTAAGGCCAATGTGGCCACATTAGGAAAGCGATTAACGAATCGCAAAAAATACGCCGTACCTTGCGCTACACGTGTTTGTTGAAGGATTATTTCGGAAATCCAGATGATATAGGGGTCAGTGCTCTCTCGCCATGGAAGTTCCCTTTTATTCTCATTATACCAATTAATCAGTATATTGCTTACTTCTAAATCATTTTCAATCTGCAACATAGCAGTTATTTTATATTCATTTATTCCACTTAACCCATTGATAACTGCAAACATACACAGTTATAACGAATTATCAGGAATGTTTTTGTGAAAAATTGGATGTCAATTCTTTTTCCACTTAAATAAAAAGCTATATATTTGCATTCCAAAAAATTAATAGGCCCAAATCAATTAATTAATTTATAGACATGACTAAAGCAGATATTGTTAGCGAAATTTCAAAAAGTACCGGGATTGACAAAACGACGGTATTGGCAAGTGTCGAATCCTTTATGGATATCGTAAAAGACTCGTTGTCGCAAAATGAAAATGTTTACCTGAGAGGATTCGGGAGTTTCGTGATTAAAAAAAGAGCTCAAAAAACAGCTCGGAATATTTCCAAAAACACGACTATCATTATTCCAGAACACAACATTCCTTCGTTTAAGCCTGCTAAAACGTTCTTGAACGAAGTTAAGTAATTATTTATTATACGTTTAATTTAAAATCAAAAAACGATGCCAAGCGGAAAAAAAAGAAAGAGACATAAAATGTCTACGCACAAGCGCAAAAAGAGACTGAAAAAGAATAGACATAAGAAAAAATAAGTCTAAATCAAAACTCTAAAGAACAAACTTAATAGTGACCTTTTAAGTTTGTTCTTTGCGTATTTTATAAGGTCTCATTAAAAAATCCCTCTTATTGTGATTAGTGAATTAGTAGTTGACGTACAGCCTCAAGAGGTATCTATCGCCGTATTGGAAGACAAAAACCTTGTCGAACTTCAAAAAGAAGCTCGCAACGTTTCGTTTGCAGTAGGAGATATCTATCTTGGTAAAGTTAAAAAACTGATGCCGGGGCTAAACGCTGCGTTCATTGATGTAGGTTATAAGAAGGATGCATTTCTTCACTATCTGGACTTAGGTCCGAACTTCAATACCCAACAAAAGTATCTAAAACAAGTATTTAGCGATCCGAAAAAGATAACATCGCTCTCTAAATTACAGATTCTTCCCGAAATAGAAAAAGAAGGAAGCATCAGTAACATACTAAAAGTAGGACAAGAGGTATTGGTGCAAATTGCTAAAGAACCAATTTCAACAAAAGGTCCAAGGTTAACTTCCGAGCTTTCATTTGCAGGAAGATACATCGTACTTATCCCCTTTGCCGATAAGGTTTCAGTCTCCACAAAGATCAAATCGAGCGAGGAACGTGCTCGGTTACGCCAGCTAATACAAAGTATTAAGCCTAAGAATTTCAGCGTAATTGTTCGTACCTCTTCCGAAGGCAAACGTGTTGCCGAACTCGACCATGAATTAAGGACATTACTGAAACGATGGGAAGACAATATTGTTAAAGTGCCAAAAGCCAAAGTGCCCTCCATTATTTATGAGGAAACAGCACGTACAGTTGCTTTGCTACGAGACATATTCAACCCCTCTTTTCAAAACATTCATGTGAATGACAAAGACGTCTATAACAACTTACGCGATTATGTAAGTCTGATTGCTCCCGGACGGGAAGAAATTGTACAGTTTTACACCGGAGAACTTCCTATCTTCGACAATTTCGCAATAACAAAACAGATAAAATCGTTGTTCGGACGGACTGTCACTTACAAAAGTGGAGCCTACCTGATTATTGAGCATACGGAAGCGATGCATGTGATAGACGTAAACAGTGGCAATCGCTCAAAAGGAAGCGACGCCCAAGAAAAAACGGCTATAGACGTAAACACCGCAGCTGCAGACGAGATTGCCCGCCAATTACGCCTTCGGGATATGGGTGGTATTATCGTTGTAGACTATATTGACATGGCGGAAGCATCCAACAGGCAAAAACTGTTTGAACACATGACAAAAGTAATGGCATCCGACCGGGCCAAGCACAACATTCTGCCATTGAGCAAATTTGGATTGATGCAAATCACCCGCCAAAGAGTACGCCCAGCAATGGACGTAGAGACCTCAGAAAACTGCCCAACTTGTTTTGGAACAGGAACGGTAAAACCTTCAATCCTATTTACGGACAGCTTAGAAGGTAAAATTGATTGTTTAGTAAGCAAACACAATGTGAAGAAATTCACCCTGCACGTACATCCTTATGTTGCAGCTTATGTGAATAAAGGGATCTTTCCTTTAGGTTGGCAGTGGAAATTAAAATACACACGCGGCATGAAGGTGATACCCAATCAGAGTCTGGCCTTTTTGGAATATAAATTTTATGATTCCGACAAGAATGAGCTCGACATGAAAGAAGAAATAGAAATTAAGTAACGGCAAAGCCCCGGACAGTTTAGTACTGTTCCGGGGCTTTTGCTTTCCCACCTTTCTGACGTATTGGCATAAATTCTGACAACAAAATTCCAGATATACTTACTGAACAACTTTGGCACGTCATTTGTTGATTACTCAGTAATTCGACCGAACAAGGACGATAAATATAGAATTAGAACAATTAAAATAGTAAGCATTATGGGAAAAATTATTGGTATCGACTTAGGAACAACCAACTCTTGCGTAGCTGTATTGGAAGGTAACGAACCGGTTGTGATTACAAACAGCGAAGGTAAAAGAACAACTCCTTCTATCGTAGCATTTATTGAAGGAGGCGAACGTAAGGTAGGTGATCCGGCAAAACGTCAGGCTATCACCAATCCTGAAAAAACGATTTTCTCTATCAAACGTTTTATGGGCGAATCGTTCGACCAAGTACAAAAAGAGGTAAACCGTGTACCCTATAAGGTAGTACGTGGTGAAAACAATACTCCTCGTGTAGATATTGACGGACGTCTTTATACACCTCAGGAAATATCAGCAATGGTACTTCAGAAAATGAAGAAAACGGCTGAAGACTATCTGGGACAGGAAGTCACAGATGCCGTAATCACTGTGCCTGCTTATTTTAGCGATGCACAACGCCAGGCAACAAAAGAAGCTGGCGAGATTGCCGGTTTAAACGTTCGTCGTATCGTTAACGAACCGACTGCCGCATCTTTGGCATACGGATTGGACAAGACTTCTAGAGATATGAAAATCGCCGTATTCGACTTAGGTGGTGGTACGTTCGATATCTCAATTCTTGAATTGGGTGATGGTGTATTTGAAGTAAAATCAACCAATGGCGACACACACTTGGGTGGTGACGACTTCGACCACGTAATCATCGACTGGTTGGCAGAAGAGTTCCAACGCGAAGAAGGCATTGATCTACGTAAAGACCCGATGGCATTACAACGTTTGAAAGAAGCTGCCGAGAAAGCAAAAATAGAACTATCAAGCACAACAAGCACAGAAATCAACCTGCCGTATATTATGCCGGTAAACGGCATTCCAAAGCACTTAGTTAAGACACTGACACGTGCTAAGTTTGAACAACTGGCTGACGTTTTAATTCAAGCATGTATTGAGCCTTGCCGCAAATCGCTGAGCGACGCAGGTCTGAGCACATCTGACATTGACGAAGTAATTTTAGTAGGTGGTTCTACCCGTATTCCTGCTATTCAAACGATTGTTGAGAAATTCTTCGGCAAAGCACCGTCAAAAGGTGTAAATCCTGACGAAGTAGTAGCCGTTGGTGCTGCCATTCAGGGAGGTGTATTAAGTGGTGAAGTGAAGGACGTGCTGTTGTTGGACGTAACCCCTCTGTCACTTGGTATTGAGACTATGGGTGGAGTGATGACAAAACTAATCGAATCGAACACAACCATTCCTACTAAGAAATCAGAATCTTTCACTACGGCAGTAGACAATCAGCCTTCAGTAGAGATTCATATCTTGCAGGGTGAACGTTCCTTAGCTAAGGATAATAAATCCATCGGACGTTTCAATCTGGACGGTATACCTGCCGCACAGCGCGGTGTGCCACAAATCGAAGTAACGTTCGATATTGATGCAAACGGCATTCTGAACGTATCGGCAAAAGACAAGGCAACCGGTAAGGAACAACGTATCCGCATTGAAGCTTCCAGCGGCCTAAGTGACGACGAAGTAAGACGGATGAAAGATGAAGCAGCTGCTAACGCAGAAACCGATAAGAAAGAAAAAGAACGCATCGACAAACTAAATCATGCAGATAGTCTTATTTTCCAAACAGAAAAACAACTGACTGATCTGGGTGACAAATTGCCAGCCGACAAGAAAGCTCCAATCGAAGCAGCTCTTTCTAAGTTGAAAGAAGCTCACAAGGCGCAAGACATCAATGCCATTGACGCAGCAACAGCTGAGTTAAATACGGTATTCCAAGCAGCAAGCCAGGAAATGTACAACGCACAAGGTGGTGCACAAGGCGGAGCACAACCGGGTCCTGACTTTGGTCAACAAGCTGGTGGCAACACGGGTAATGACAAAAAGCAAGATGGTGGAGTAACCGATGTAGATTTTGAAGAGGTGAAGTAAGTTATCCATACGGATTAATGAAAAGCGATTGTTGAACTAGTTCAGCAATCGCTTTTTTAATTATTTTGCGTGAACAACACACAAATAATTCCTATCGCACTATTGATATTCATTATTTTTCAATATGTTTGCAGAGATATATAAAAAGAATGCACTTGAAGTTAACAAAATACTTATATCTAATATTACTGCTATGCACAGTGGTTGTTTGCGTGTCATGCCAAAAGGATGATAAGAAGTATCGTGTATTGGTCATTCACTCATTCGAGTCAGATTATTCGGCATACAAAGACTTCGATCGTTTGATCGAAAAAGATTTTCAGGAAGAAAATATTCAGTCTGAAATACGAACCTTTTATCTAAATTGTGACCAATACAAAGCTCCGGAAGAAGAAGCTAATATGTATAAATACATAGATTCCATTGCCAATTGGAAGCCGGAAATTATTCTTGTAAATGAAGACCAGGCTAGCTATACGCTAATGAAATGTGGACACCCTTACACGGCTACTGTCCCAGTTGTCTTTTCGGGAGTGAATTATCCGAATTGGGGACTATTAAAATCGCATACAAATTTCAACGGTTTCTGGGATAAGCCTGATTATTTGACGAACGTACACCTAATGGAGAAGTTACTAGGCACTATTGGTATATATCTGCTCCACGACAGCACGTTCTTGGACATTTTGATCAAGAAGGATGTACATAAACAGCTTAGTGAAGCCGGATATACAGTAGACAGTAAAAATCATATTTTCATTCCAGAAGAATATATGAGTCCACAAAACACAGAACCCCACTTTATCCGCCCCGACAGTACCCGTATTAATATTATAGCTACTCAGGAAGATAGAGCCGTTGTAAACTGGTATATGAGCAAGAATGCCAAATATAAATATTATCTGCAAGCCAAACGTGATTTCCGAGTGGCAAACGTAAGCCTATTCAGCAGTAAGCCCTCCTTTACGGTCAATAACAAAGATTTAGGCTATGACACGAAGTTGGTCGGCGGATATGTAACTTCACTTGAGACGCAGGCCAGAGAGGCTGTTCATCGCGCAGCAGAAATACTTAAAGGTAAATCCGTTCAAGCCTATCCCCAAGTAACAGAAAGTGCCAAAAACTACGTATTCGACTATAGAGAGATAGAGCATTGGAATATTGACAAAAAATCATTGCCGGAAAACTCAATACTTTTAAGACAGTTGTTTAATGAACAACATCCAATCGTGTACTGGATGCTAGTCCTACTCACAATCAGTAGCGTGCTTGCCGTCATCATCGTCCTTTTCGTTGTAAACATACGCGAAACAAACGCACGACGAACAGCCCAAAAGAATTTGCTTCTTGAGAAAGAGGCCTTGGCGGAAGCCTTGGAAAAAGCGAAAGAATCCGACCACATGAAGTCGGTTTTCTTGGCAAACATGAGCCACGAAATCCGTACGCCGCTCAATGCCATCATTGGCTTCTCAAATTTAATCATGGGAACAGATATTTCCCAGGAAGAGAAAGAGGAATATTCGGAAATAATTAGCAGCAACAACGAATTATTGCTAAAACTAATCAATGACATTCTGGATCTTTCGCGCATGGAGTCCGGCCATATGTCGTTCAAGCTCACGCTAGAAAATCTGACAAACCTTATACACAACGTTTATCGTACACAAGGCGTAATGATACCTGAAGGAGTAGAGTTCCGCGAGCATCTTCCGGAAAATCCGATCTATATAAACATCGACAAACTGCGGTTAACGCAGGTGCTCACCAACTTCGTAAACAATGCTATCAAGTTTACCAAATCAGGATACATCGAAATAGGTTATCAGGATTGTCCCGAAATAAAAAGGGTTCACATGTATGTGGAAGACACCGGACTGGGCATTCCGAAAGAAAAACAGAATGCTATCTTCGAACGATTCAGCAAACTAAATGAATTTGTACAAGGCACAGGATTGGGGCTTTCCATCTGTCAAGTCATTGCTAAACGTTTTCACGGACGCATACTCCTAAAGTCTGAAGCTGGAAAAGGGAGCCGATTCACCATCGAACTCCCTTACTCAATCACAGAAACTTGTATTTAATTTTCTTTGAACTTCAGAAACGGAATAACCAGAAAAGCAGGAACGCAACAAACCATTACCCAGACAAAGAAGGACTGATAGCCCAGTAGTTCCTGTATCCATCCCGACATCATCCCCGGAAGCATCATTCCGAGCGCCATAAAGCCGGTGCAAATAGCATAATGAGAGGTCTTGAACGCGCCATCCGAGAAAAGCATAAGATACATCGTGTAGGCCGTAAAGCCAAAACCATACCCAAACTGCTCCGTAGCCACACAAGCATTAATCACCCATATATTTTCCGGCACTGTCGCTGCCATATAAAGATAAACCAAATTGGGCAAAGAGATGGCCAAAGCCATCGGCCACAGCCAATGCTTCAACCCCTTTCCTGCTATTGCAATACCGCCCAGCACGCCGCCCAGCATTAGGGCAATCATCCCCACCGTGCCATAGATAAAGCCCACCTGACTCGTAGAAAGCGCCAATCCGCCCATCTCCCGACTATCCAGAAGGAAAGGAGAAGCCAACTTCACCAATTGAGACTCTCCCAAACGATAGGTCAGCATAAACAAAAGTGCCGGCACAATTCCTTTCTTTCGAAAAAAGTCAGCAAAAGTATGTCCAAACTCAGTCAGTATTGTACGGGGGGTAACTTCCGTACGCTGCGTATCTACTGCCGGATAAGGAAGAATAAAGCGGTGCCACAAGGAGGCAGCAACAAAAGTACCAGCCAACACAAAAAACGTAATGCTCCAAGCAAATGGAACCCGACCGGTGCTGACCTCCAGATAGCCGGCCAACATGACCAGCAACCCCTGTCCCGCAATCATCGCCACGCGATAAAAGGTGTTTCGAATACCAATAAAAAAAGCCTGCTTCTCCTCCGTCAGCCCCAACATATAGAAGCCGTCCGCAGCAATATCGTGCGTAGCGGAGCTAAAAGCCATCAGCCAAAAGAAAGCCAAGGTGGATTGCAGAAAAAAATCGCCGGGCAGCACAAAAGCGATGCCCGCCATCCCCCCTCCTATCAAGAGTTGCATGACGTAAATCCACCAACGTTTCGTTTTAATGAGATCAACAAAAGGACTCCAGAGTGGTTTGATCACCCAGGGAAAGTAAAGCCAACTAGTATATAAAGCAATATCCGTATTAGATACATCCAATCGTTTATACATAATAACAGAGAGGGTCATTACGGCCACATAAGGCAGCCCCTCAGCAAAATAGAGCGAGGGGATCCAAGCCCAGGGATTACGCGTTTTCATAAGTCTATTGTAAATTTATCCGCATCACTTTCCACAGGAAAATTGACACGCAATTCGGTTAATTCACTCTTATTAAGCGTGCAAATAGGGGTTGCCTCTTCTCGTCCGACATCCAATAGGCATTTTCCTTTAGGAGAAATAGCCAGAGAATCGCCCGAATAGGCAAAGCCCTTACCATCCACGCCCACACGATTCACCCCGCAGACGTAGGCCATATTCTCAATCGCACGAGCCGGAAGAAGACTTCTCCACGCCTCCCTGCGCGCTTCAGGCCAATTGGCCATATAAATCAAAAGGTCGTAAGCATTGCCAATATTCCGGCTCCATACAGGAAAACGCAAATCATAACAAACTTGCATGCAAACATTCCAGCCTTTATAAAACACAATCAGTTGCTTGGAGCCGGGGGTAAAGTGGCGATCCTCGCCGGCCATGCGAAACAGGTGGCGTTTGTCGTAGAAATAAGATACCCCATCGGGAGTAACAAAAAAAGCACGATTATAATACTTGCCATCTGCTGAGGCAATAAAACTACCGGAAATAGCCATATCATACTGTTTCGCCCACTCTTTAACGGAGCGTAAAGTTTCCCCCTCCATCGGATCGGCCAATGCCTCAACATTCATAGAAAAGCCGGTTGTAAAGGTCTCGGGGAGTATGGCCAGATCAATCGTGCCACTGAGACGTCGAAGCAAGTCGCTATAATATTTCAGATTCTCACTCCGATCCTCCCAAATGATATGTGCTTGAATCAGGCTGATACGCAAACTCTCTGCCATATTGTGTGTGTGTGTTTTAAAAGGTAACTAATAAGATAAAAATGGCTTGTTAGCTATTTTTTTTGGCTCGAGAGGTATTTTTTTGGGCTCGAGAGCTTTCTTTCTCCCGATAACGAGCCTCACCAAACACCTCTCAAGCAAAATCAGATAAGCCGGAGAATCGCGGCTTAAATTACTTTTTTATAAAATTCTCAGGATGACAAGCCGTCACATTCTTATAAAAAGCACGGATCTCATGTATATCTTTCTCCATATCTCCAGTCGGATAGAACAACCCCATAATGCCGGCTTCCTTCTTACCATAATCCAGATAAGCCATCATAATAGGTACATGTGCTTTTTCGGCAATATAATAAAAGCCTTTCTTCCATTCTTTTGCCGGTTTGCGAGTTCCCTCAGGAGTAATGCCCAGATGAAAGACCGTACGTTTGCTGAACTCCTCCACCATCTGATCGGTAACAGAAGTTCGTTTATGACGATCGACCGGCACTCCTCCCAACCAACCAAAGAAAAGGTTGAGAGGGAAGAAGAACCATTCCTTTTTAATCAGGAAACCGGCATTCCGCCCCAGTGCGGTATAGAAAAGTTTGCCCACAATAAAGTCCCAATTGCTGGTATGCGGCGCTACGCAGACCACACACTTCGGCACATTTTCGCCCACCGGTCCCAGCTTCCACCCAACCAATCGGAGCAATGCTTTACTTATTGCTTTCCTCATGCTCAAGCTTCTTTATCCTCTTTGCTCAACGCATTAATCTCAACAGAAATCGCATCCATTTCTGTCTGCAAATCCACCCATAGCTTCCGGTAATATTCCTTTACTAACGTTTTGTTATCCTTGCCATCCGGGCGATGAGCACGACGGATAAATTCGTCTTGCATATCCAAGATACGAGTCATTACCACTTCTGCTTTCTCCTGTGTAACACCGGGTATGAATGCTTTGCATATCAGCACTTCTGAAAACAATTCACCAGCCACGCAGCTGATATCTTTCTTTAAAATTCTTCTTTTAGCCATCGCTTTTTATTTTTAATTAGCTACAAAGCTACAAATTAGTTATTAAATACACCCCCACTAGCGGATAAAAACATAAAATAGATTATCTTTGCACCCATGAAATCACTGATTACAAACAAAATCGTATATGGATAATAACCAAACAATGCCTGAATATCTTTTTGAAAGTAGTTGGGAAGTTTGCAATAAAGTTGGAGGCATCTACACAGTGCTATCAACGAAAGCGCATACTTTACAACAACTTTTTAATGATAAGGTGATCTTTCTTGGCCCCGATGTGTGGGCAGACACAGAGATACCCGATTTCATCGAAGATAACACGCTTTTCACCGACTGGAGAAAGCATGCCGCAACAAACGACAAGCTCAAAATTAAAGTCGGACGTTGGAATGTGCCAGGAGCACCGCCAGTTATTTTAGTTGACTTTAAACCGTTCTTTGCAGACCGAGATAGTTTTTTCTACTCCATGTGGGAATCTTTCCGCGTTGACTCCATGCAAGCATACGGCGATTATGACGAATCCTGCATATTTGCTTACGCAGTAGGAAAAGTTATTGAAAGCTTCTACCGATACCATCACTTGGAAAAGACGAAGGTAGCAGCTTTGTTTAACGAATGGATGCTAGGTATGGGAGCATTGTACATCAAAAAGCACATCCCCGCCATTGCCACCCTATTTACCACCCATGCCACTTCCATCGGACGTTCTATCGCAGGAAACAACAAAGCACTCTATGCCTACATAGACGGATACAACGGCGACCAGATGGCTAAGGAACTGAACATGGATGCCAAACATTCATTGGAAAAGCAAACGGCACATCACGTAGACTGTTTTACTACCGTAAGCGACATTACGGCAACCGAATGCCGCCAGTTGTTAGATAAGGAACCGGACATTGTTACCCCAAACGGATTTGAACGAAACTTCGTGCCCGAAGGTGCTGACTATGCACAGAAACGCGCAGAAGCCCGCCATACACTGATTAATGTAGCAGAAAAACTATTGGGCTGCCCAATTGATCCAGACGCTTTGCTAATCTCTACTAGCGGACGCTACGAATTTCACAATAAAGGAATTGATGTATTTATCGAAGCTATGAACCGCGTACGTACCTCCGGGAGGCTGCAACGCGAAGTGGTAGCCTTTATCATGGTACCGGGATGGGTGCGCGATGCGCGCGCAGACCTGCGCGAAGTAATAGAGAAAGATATACCTACTACTACCCCCATGCAGCTACCGTTCGTCACACACTGGCTAAACCAAATGGAGCAAGACAAAGTCCTGAACAACATAGCGCGTGCCGGATTTACCAACACCGCGTCAGACAAATTGAAAATACTCTTCGTCCCCTGCTATCAGGATGGACGCGACGGAATCTTCAACAAACCATACTACGACCTGCTAATAGGCATGGACGCAACCGTTTATCCGTCTTATTACGAACCTTGGGGATATACTCCGCTTGAAAGCATCGCTTTCGGTATTCCGACAATTACCACAAATCTGGCCGGCTTCGGTATGTGGGCTAAGAAAACGGTATCGGGAAATAACATTAATGAGGGAGTAGCCGTCATCAACCGTACGGATTTTAATTATTTTGAAGTAGCAGACGCTATTGCTAATGATATATTCACGCTAGTTCAAAAAGATAGTGCTGCAGCCAAGGTAATTCGCCAACGCTGTTTCGACTTGGCAAAAAAGGCCGAATGGAGTAAGTTTATTGCTTACTATCAAACCGCTTTTGGTATAGCAATCAGTCATGCCGCAAAAAGAAACTATTAAATAATAGCACGTTATCAAATAGAATTCTATCTTTGCAGCATTTATTAAACAAAAGAACACTACTTCTTATTCTAATTAAGAAATATTTAAAAACTTCATAATAATGAAAATCAAAGCGAATAACGTAAACACACCGGTTTGGAAAGATGTTTATTCACACTCTAAACTTCCTAAGCAATTAGAACCGCTAATGGAAATAGCTACCAATCTGTGGTGGGTATGGAATCATGAAGGAGCAAAAATTTTCGGTAAACTAGATCAGAACTTATGGAAATCTACAGAAGGTAACCCCGTTCTTTTACTACAAAGCCTTCCCTACCAACGTATGGAAGAGATCATAGAAGACAAGACGTTAATGGCTGAAATAGCCGATGTATACAAAAAGTTCAAAGCATATATGTCTGTAAAGCCTGATGTTACAAAGCCTTCTGTGGCTTACTTCAGCATGGAATACGGACTAACAAATATTCTCAAAATATATTCCGGTGGCTTAGGCGTTCTGGCAGGAGATTACCTAAAAGAAGCCAGCGACAGCAATATCGACCTGACAGCCGTTGGTTTCCTTTATCGCTATGGCTATTTTACACAGACACTGTCAATGGAAGGACAGCAGATAGCCAACTACGAAGCACAAAACTTCAGCCAACTGCCCCTTACTCAGATTCTGGAATCGGATGGCGAACCAATGGTGTTGGAAATTCCTTACCCCGAGAGAACTGTTTATGCACACATCTGGAAAGTAAGCGTAGGACGCATACCTTTATACTTGATGGATACAGATCTGCCGCAAAACAGCGAGTGGGATCGCTCCATTACGCACCAACTTTACGGTGGCGATTGGGAGAACCGCATGAAGCAGGAATATCTGCTGGGTATCGGCGGTATCCTAATGCTCAACAAATTGGGAATCAAGAAACAAATATATCATTGTAACGAAGGTCATGCCGCATTGATCAATGCACAGCGTTTGGTAGACTTCATCCAAAACGACGGACTTTCTTTCAATGAAGCATTGGAAGTAGTACGTGCCTCGGCTCTTTACACCGTTCACACACCCGTACCGGCAGGACACGATTACTTCGATGAAGGATTATTTGGCCGTTATATGGGCACATTCCCTGAAAAGCTAGGCATCAGCTGGCAGGACTTCATCGACATGGGACGTGAGAACCCCGGTTCGAACGAAAAGTTCTCCATGAGCGTATTCGCCCTGCATACTTGCCAGGAAGCTAATGGTGTTAGCTGGTTGCACGGAAAGGTGTCTCAACGTATGTTTGCACCGGTATGGAAAGGCTACTTCCCGGATGAGTTACATGTTAGCTGGGTTACCAACGGCGTACACATGCCAACATGGGCAGCCACCGAGTGGAAACAATACTACGAAAAGACATTCAACAAGAACTTCCTTAACGACCAATCCAATCATAAATATTGGGAAGCTATTCAAAATGTACCGGATACAGACATCTGGAACATCCGCATGAAGCTAAAGAATAAGCTAGTCGATTATATCAAAGCAGAATACAAAGGCAATTGGCTGAAAAGCCAAGGAGACCCTTCAAAGGTAGTATCCATTCTGGAAAAAATCAATCCGAACGCACTGCTGATTGGTTTCGGTCGTCGCTTTGCTACCTACAAACGTGCACACTTGTTGTTTACCGACTTAGAGCGTCTCTCCAAAATCGTAAACAACGAACAATATCCTATTCAATTCGTCTTCACAGGTAAAGCGCACCCGGCTGACGGTGGCGGACAAGGCCTGATCAAACACATCGTGGAGATCTCTCGCCGTCCTGAGTTTCTTGGTAAGATTATCTTCCTCGAAA
>JAVVRI010000003.1:0-19092 GCA_036654795.1 Tannerellaceae bacterium | reverse complement strand
ACATGCGCTTAGCTCGTCGCCTTATTTCAGGTGTAGACGTATGGTTGAACACCCCCACGCGTCCACTCGAAGCATCAGGTACATCCGGCGAAAAAGCAGAAATGAACGGCGTACTCAACTTCTCCGTACTCGACGGATGGTGGTATGAAGGTTACAAAGAAGGTGCTGGTTGGGCATTGACCGACAAGCGCACTTACGAGAACCAGCAATATCAAGACCAGTTGGATGCAGCTACAATCTATCACATTCTGGAGACAGAGATTGTCCCAACTTACTATGCCAAGAACAGTAAAGGATACTCACCAGACTGGATTCAGTACATCAAGAACTCAATCGCTAAGATCGCTCCAGACTATACCATGAAACGTATGTTGGACGATTACGAAAAGCGCTTCTACCACAAACTGGCTACCCGTTCAGCCCACTTGAGTGAAAACAATTATGCTGTTGCAAAAAAATTGGCTGCTTGGAAAGAAGAGATGGCAGAACATTGGGACAGTTTCACTGTAGAATCGTTTACATGCGATGCTGACTTGAGCGTTACCGGACCAGTGGTTGGCCAAGAACACACATTCAAGTTAGTGATAGATCGTCACGAGATGAAAGGAATGCTGGGCGTAGATATGGTTATCACCAAAGAAAATCAGGAGAAGCACGACATGGAGCTTGTTAGTACATTCATGTTCACACTCGTGAAAGAAGAAGGTAGCAAGCTGTACTTCGAATTGAAAGCTACTCCGTCTGAGGCAGGCATCCAAAAGATTGCCTTCCGCGTATTCCCCGTAAACAAAGAACTGCCTCACCGCATGGACTTCGCTTACCTCCGCTGGATTCAACAATAAGACAACGTGTCATTATAAAAAAGAGAGGCTGCTCAAACGATTGAGCAGCCTCTCTTTTTTATTTTTATTCCAGCCGGCGTATTCTCGCCTTAGAATCATTAACCAAAGCTTTCCTTAGAATGCGTACGACACACCGATGGAAGGATTGATAGCATACACATTATAATGACCACCAAAAACACGATTGGCACCGGTGAACATATCTTTGTCTGTATACGAACCATCACGACCAAAACCCGTTACATAAGAGAAGGCAAAGTCTACCGACAGGTCGGTTACCGGACGGAAACTTATACCAGCCGTTAAGCCTAATTTATTCATACTGGGCGTTTCCGGGTTCAAATAGTCATCCTTTACCGGAGACTCGTCGTAATAAGCACCTAAACGTACGTCCATACGATTTGTCGCACCAAACTGGGCTCCTAAACGGTAAATACGGGTATTGTGATAGTTCTTTTCGGCACTCAAGTTATACGGAGCCAAGGAAGAAGGCGAGAACTTTACGTCCAATGATTTGTAAGCGTTCCAACCAACAAACTGAACTTCTCCGGAAAGAATCCAACGGTTCGTCGGCTTGTAAGTAACACCCACATTCCAATTGTCCGGCATAGGCAGTTCAGCCGAGAAAGTACCCTTGTCGAGCGGCGGAACATTTAAGCGATCAGCAGGTATAGGGGACTTTATCCCCATTGCTTCCATCTGTCCAATAAGGCCTTTTACCTTACCCAATATATCATTCAAATCTGTCTGATTAGCATATTCCAATCCGATTTCGCCATCCTTTACACGCGCCATCACCTTCGAGCGATAAGAAACGCCCACTGTTACCTTCTCATTAATGTCATACATGGCGCCTACATTAAATCCGAAACGAATCCCAGCATCCCCTTTCAGCAAGACAGAGGCGGCAGAGGCATCGTCATACTTAGCCATTTGCTGCTGCAACGGTCCGATCATTCCAGGAATCATCGGAGCAAGTTCCGGATGACTAGCCACCAACTGCTTCACCATACCTGTAGCCATATTCGTCATAGCGCCTGGGCCAATCAATGCACGGTTCATGGAGATGTTACCAAACTCCATCATCATACCGGCACCAATACTCAGATTGTCCAGTATCTTCCATGACAACGTAGGCTGGATATTGAATGCCTTCAAGGAAATATCCTGCACAAGGTGAGCACCCTTCCAGTCTTTCCCCCAATTAATCGTACTGCCATAAGGCGTATTGATGCTGATACCGGCAGCAAGAAAATCGTACACCTTAAAACCAGCATATACGTACATGGGCGTACCGGGATCATTATCCGACTTCAACGAATAGTCACCGGACGTAAATTTAGCATGGGTAAATGCACCAGACACACCGGCAGACAGATCTACATTCTTTGTCATAAAAGCCAGACCAGCCGGATTGAAGTGCATACTTTCAGCACCCAACTTCATAGCTACACCCACATGTCCCATACCGGATTGTTTCGTACTTTGCGCATTGGCCTGATAACCCTCAGCTGCTGCATAAGAGAATGGAAGCATGGAAAGACATGCTAAAGCAATAACTTTCTTCATAAATTTGTTATTATGTTAATACCTATTTGCTACGCCACAAAAGACGTAAACGGCGGCAAAGATATAAAATAATATTAAATAGATGCACACTTATGTGCATTATGTGCCGCACAAAAACCGCAGTACTGTGCATAACGCTATTTAATCTCCCTCAGAAGTAGAAGAAACGAAGGAAACATTGTACCTTTGTTCCCCGAAGGAATGC
The DNA here is from genome assembly GCA_036654795.1 of Tannerellaceae bacterium. Classification (GTDB taxonomy): domain Bacteria; phylum Bacteroidota; class Bacteroidia; order Bacteroidales; family Tannerellaceae; genus JAVVRI01. The sequence goes on along the minus strand of JAVVRI010000003.1, from coordinate 16,476 downwards.
CCTTCCGTGTGCTTGCTAAACCACGTAATAAAAACAAGAATTCAAATATGAAACAGAAAGATGCCGCTATGGTATGCTTCTCAGGCGGACAAGACTCCACCACCTGCCTCTTTTGGGCAAAGAAGCTTTTTACCCGTGTTGAAGCCGTATGTTTTACCTACGGACAAAAACATTCTCTTGAAATTGAAGTAGCCCGGCGAATTGCTGCCGAGGCAAACGTCCCCTTCCACTTACTAGACGTGTCACTGATCAGTCAGTTAGCACCTAACTCACTTACCGACGCCTCCATCACGATGGATCAGCAGAAACCTACAGACAACTATCCAAACACGTTTGTGCCGGGAAGAAACATGATCTTCCTCACCTTCGTAGCCATTATGGCACGCAGCAAAGGCATATTCAATCTCGTAACAGGAGTATCAGAAGCCGATTTTAGCGGCTATCCCGATTGTAGGCAAGAGTTTATTCATTCCCTAAACAACACGCTCAACCTAGCGATGGACGAACAATTTACGATACACACCCCACTGATGAACAAAGACAAAAGCCAAGTATGGGAGCTGTCCGACCAGCTTGGCGTGTTCGACCTTGTGCGTACGCAAACCCTCACCTGCTACAACGGCATACCGGCCGAAGGTTGCGGGCACTGTCCGGCCTGCCTGCTGCGCAGCAAAGGATTAGAAAAATATTTATCCACCCGAAAAGAACAAAAAGTATGACACGACCGATGGACGAAAGAAAAGGAGAACACGAATTACATCTGCTGGGTAATCAGACAGTATACAGTCAACATTACGCCCCGGAAGTATTGGAGGCCTTTACCAACAAACATCCCGACAACGATTACTGGGTGCACTTTGACTGTCCGGAGTTTACCAGCCTCTGCCCCATCACCGGGCAGCCGGACTTTGCCACCATCTACATCGACTACATTCCGGCGGTCAAGATGGTAGAAAGTAAAAGTCTGAAACTTTACCTCTTCAGTTTCAGGAGTCACGGCGCCTTCCATGAAGACTGCGTGAACCTCATCATGAAGGATCTGATAGCATTGATGGATCCTAAATATATAGAAATAACAGGTATCTTTACCCCCCGTGGCGGCATTAGCATCTACCCATATTGCAACTACGGGAAGCCGGAAACAAAATATGAATCACTCGCTGAAAAAAGGCTATTTGAACACAAGCAATAATAGCTCTCTTTTCACCTTTAAATAATTTAATTCTAATTGATTTAGACCATGAACAAAAGAAACATGACAGTCAAAGCGGTGTTAGCCACCGCAGCATGCACCGCATGTGTTAGTATGAATGCACAGAAACAGTACCCGCAACCCGAAGAGATGACACCGGGTATGTCTGAGTATTGGACTCCGCAACCGAAAATTGTTACCCCGGGTGCCACGACAGCCAATGCCACCCTTACGGCTCCCTCGGATGCCATCGTCTTGTTCGATGGCAAAGACCTCTCCGCTTGGGAAGGTGATAAAGGAGAAACGGCTGAATGGATCGTAAAAAACGGTATTTTCACAGTAAATAAGAAAGCAGGAAATATTCAGACAAAGCAGAAATTTGACAACTTCCAGCTCCATCTTGAATGGTGTGTGCCCGAAAATATCACCGGGACAGGTCAAGCGCGTGGCAACAGCGGCATCTTCCTACAAGGCAAATACGAAGTGCAGTTATTGGATAACTACAACAACGAAACCTACGTAAACGGACAAAACAGCAGCATCTACAAACAAACCCCTCCCCTAGCCAACGCTATGCGTAAACCGGGCAATTGGAATGTGTATGATATCCTCTACACCGCTCCGGTGTTTAAAGAAGACGGCACCTATCGCACCCCTCCACGTGTAACGGTTATCCAAAATGGCGTAGTGACACAAAACAACACCACAATTCTAGGCACAACAGAATACATCGGCTTACCAAAAGTAGTGAAGCATGGCGCCGGACCAATCATCCTCCAAAGCCACGGCGACCCCAGTGAGCCGACTAGCTTTCGTAATATTTGGTTGAGAGAACTTTAAAAAATATGGCCGACATCTATCAACGGTATGGTTGACATTTGTCGGCCATACCGTTGATGGCCATCAGCCGCACAATAAATAGATATTTATCTGCTTTTTTACCTTCAGACAAACAAACTTCGTTCGGAAAGTTTTATCTTTACCCTCTAAGAATATTTATTAAATAACACAAAAACAGATGTCAGAAATTTCTTCAACAGTTTTCGCAGACACCAAGCCGCATTATGATCTACTGGATGGGCTTCGTGGCGTAGCGGCTCTTTTGGTTTTATGGTACCATATATTCGAAGGCTATGCTTTTGCCGGCGGTACTATGATTGAGAGCTTTAATCACGGATATTTAGCCGTAGATTTCTTCTTTATCCTTTCAGGTTTCGTGATCGGTTACGCGTATGACGACCGTTGGAGTAAAACTCTTACGATGAAAGATTTCTTTAAACGCCGTTTAATCCGTCTTCATCCTATGGTAATTATGGGAGCTGTTTTAGGCGTTATTACATTCTGCATGCAAGGCAGCGTGCAATGGGATGGAACACATATTGCCACATCCATGATTATGTTATCTTTACTCTGCACTATATTGTTTATTCCTGCGATGCCGGGATTGGGTTACGAAGTTCGTGGAAATGGCGAAATGTTCCCGTTGAACGGACCTAGCTGGTCGTTGTTTTTCGAGTATATCGGTAATATCCTCTATGCCTTGTTTATCCGACACATGTCCACCAAAGCGCTAACTGCACTTGTCATATTGCTGGGAGCAGGATTGGCTGCATTTGCAATGCTCGATGTGTCAGGTTATGGAAACATAGGAGTAGGTTGGACATTAGACGGCGTGAACTTTACGGGCGGGTTATTAAGAATGCTTTTCCCATTCTCAATGGGTATACTCTTGTCGCGCAACTTTAAGCCCATTAAGGTGAGAGGTGCTTTCTGGATTTGTACAGTCATATTGCTTGCCTTATTCGCAGTGCCTTATCTGGAGGGTGCAGAACCCTTTTGCATAAACGGCATTTATGAAGCATTTTGTATTATCGTCGTTTTCCCCATCCTTCTTTGGATAGGAGCATCGGGAACTACAACCGACAAGCAATCGACTAAAATATGCAAGTTTTTGGGAGATATATCATATCCACTCTATGTGGTTCATTACCCGCTTATGTATTTATTCTATGCATGGTTGATTAAAAACCAACTCTTCACTTTCGGCCAGACTTGGCAAGTTGCTTTGTGTGTCTACGCATCAAGTATATTGGTGGCTTATCTATGTTTGAAGCTGTATGATGAACCTGTACGAAGATATTTGGCAAAACGTTTCTTACCTAAGAAACAATAAATTTCATCTCATATACTGTATGTCGTTTGTTAATGTCATTAGTCCATCATTAGGTTAAACTCATCCTTGAGTCGAGCCAAAATGGGATTGATGGTCATTAGCAAATCATACTTCTCGCTCGGGAGGTAAGCCAAGTGCTTTTCGTTGGACTCGATGATGCGAACACGCATTTGAATCTGTGTGTTTTTCAACTCGGAGCGTAGGTAATTAAGGAGTTCATAGCTACCATTTACCAACTCTTCCTCTTGAACAGGGTTATGCACTCCTACTTCGAAGAAGAAATTCTCCTGCAGCATTGGCTTGCAGTTTATCAGGATGTTTTTCAGATACACCTTCTCGCCAACCCTATCAACAAAGGCATTCCAGCAACTCAGCAACTGCTCCTCCGTAAAAGGAGTCTCGACGATGCGGGAGGAGGTCGAGGCAGATTGTTGTGCCTCTCCTGATTCCTGAGGCTTTTCCAGACCTATATCCTTCAGCGAAGTAGTCATCGGCGGACGCGAATTCTTTTTGGGGGATGTAGCAGAAGGCATCTGTATAGAGGAAGGTGCAGATGAAGATGAAACAACAGCCCCTATCGATGCATGCACCGACTGAGTAGCCGCCTGAACCGGAGTATTCTGAACCGAAGCATTCTGAACCGGAGCATTCGGCTCACTCAGCGAGGCGGGAATCGGTTCTATCAGTGTTTTTTTTTTATTCTCATCAGCCGCTTGTCCCACATTGCTCAACTGGCAGAGCTGGATAAGCAACAATTCCATCAACAAGCGTTTATTGCGGCTGGCGCGATAGTTCAAGTCGCAACTATTCGCCAGTTCGATCGCCTTAAAGAGCAACTGATCCGGACAACGCTTCGCCATCTCTACATAACGCGCCCGAATGGAGGCACCCACCTCGAATAGCACCATCGTAGCCTCGTCCCGACAAACCAGCAGGTCGCGGAAATGAGACGCCAAGCCACCAACGATGTTTTGTCCGTCGAAACCCTTATTCAGTATATCATTCAATATGATGACGGACGCACGTACGTTACCGGCCAACATAGCATCCGTTAGGCGGAAATAGTATTCATAATCCAACACATTGAGGTTGTCAATAACAGCTTGATAGGTAATAATACCACCCGTAAAGCTGACAACCTGATCAAAGATGGAGAGGGCGTCGCGCATTCCTCCGTCTGCCTTCTGCGCAATCACGTTCAACGCTTCTGGCTCAGCCGTCACCCCCTCGCAAGAGGCTACGTATTGCAGGTGATCCACCATATCAGCAATGGAGATGCGGGAAAAATCATAAATCTGGCAACGAGAAAGGATTGTAGGCAGTACCTTTTGCTTCTCGGTCGTAGCCAAAATAAAGAGCGCATGATGCGGCGGCTCCTCCAACGTCTTCAAAAAAGCATTAAAGGCAGCGGAGCTAAGCATGTGTACCTCGTCAATAATAAACACTTTGTAGCGCCCAATGGGAGGCGGGATGCGCACTTGGTCTATCAGGGAGCGGATGTCGTCCACCGAATTGTTGGAAGCAGCGTCCAGCTCATGGATGTTATAGGAGCGCTGTTCATTGAAAGCCATGCACGACTCACACGCGTTGCAAGCCTCTCCATCCGCCGTCAGGTTCAGACAGTTGATCGTCTTAGCAAAAATACGTGCGCACGAAGTCTTTCCTACTCCGCGTGGACCGCAAAACAGATAAGCATGTGCCAGCTTGTTCGTATGTATAGCATTCTTGAGCGTTGTCGTAAGCGACCTTTGTCCCACCACGCTACGAAAGGTAGCGGGGCGATATTTCCTGGCCGATACAATATAATTATCCATTCCTCTTTTTTTTATTGACAAGACAAAGATAAACAAAATAATTCATTTACCTTTGTAAAAAAGATATTCCATGTCACGTATAAAAGACTTTTACACCAAATATCTCTCCCGCATCAACAGCTACTGGCTAGTAACCATTGGTTTCATGACACTCACCTTCGCGGAAGGCGACAGCAATTTATATAAGCGTTACACCTACGACGAAAAGATCCGTACGCTGGATAAGGAGATCAAACGCTACCAAGAGGAGATCGAAATCAACAGCAAAAAGCTCAGCGACCTGCGTACCGACAAAGTAGGTCTCGAACGCTTTGCCCGCGAGGAGTATTTCATGAAGAAGCCGAACGAAGATGTGTATATTATTAAAGAAAAATAAATGAATTCCAGAATAAAGACAATTCAATTCAACCTATCCGCCCTATTGGTGTTGACAGGTGCTGCGCTCTACCTAACCCAATGGATGTATGCCCCCTACCTGTTTGCGGTAGGTGCTGCCGGTATGGCGGTCTATCACCTAAGCGCCCCGTATAAAGAGCTTGGCTTCCGTCAACGCCGCCTGCAACGCCTCAACATCATAGCCGGTCTCCTAATGGTTGGCGCCTCCGCCCTCATGTTCAAGCACCGCACCGAATGGATTCTCTGCCTCACCATCGCCGCCCTATTACAAACATACACTGCGTTTGTAATGCCAAAAGAAAAGTAACAAGAGCCCCCATCAAGTAATAGTTTCATTAGGGTGAAACTTTTGTTTCATGCCTATGAAACTTTTGTTTCATCCCGGTGAAACTTTTGTTTCATAGGCATGAAAACATATGAAACTTGCGTCTGTTAGGACAGACAGATTGCACCACACAAAAAAAGCCTTCGCATCCAAAGATACGAAGGCCTCACTATATTCTGTATTATGAATTATTCCTTTACAGCTGCTGCCGGAGCATAGTTTTTGTTGAGTTGCTCCAATAGTTCGGCGGTAATGTCATAAGCATCGCCTGCAAGCAGAACATTATCACCAAGCGTGTTGCTAAAAATAACCTGATAACCTCTGGTTTCATTGAAAACCTTCAACTGAGCTACAACGGTGTCGCGCAATTGTTCGTTTAATTTTTGTTGTTCAGCCATCAGTTCCTGAGCCAAACGATTGTCTAGTTCCTGCAATTCCTGTTGTTTGTTCACTAGGCGTTGTTGTTCCTGTTCACCTCTTTCACGGGTAAGGAATGCGTTATTCTCTACTTTGCGCTGAAACTCTGCCATTTCTGTCTGCAATACACGTGCTTTTTGCGTAATGCTGGCACGAGAATTTTCCTGCTTTTTCAAAATGATCTCATTCAGATCTTTCGAATAATTATAGTTCGACATCAAGGAGTCTACATTGACATAAGCAATCGGGAGCAAGCCCGGAGCGTCATCTCCTGTTGTAAATGTTCTGGTAACGCTCATTTCTTTCTTGCCGGAAAATTGCATAACAAACAAGATCACGACAGCCACAGCAAGGATACCGTTAATAACGTAGTTAATGTTCTTCATAAAGTGTAAATTAAATCTTTATTTTAATCTTTTGTTTCTTTCATTCTCTCTTTAAGAGTTTTCTGCTTCAACGCTTCACTATGCTGCATTTTAGCACAATGAATACCCCTCTTACCTAGTGCTCTGTTACCCTCAACATGCGTGTTCGGGAACTCCCCCCCCTTCTTAAGCAAGATTGATATACTAAGTAACACAACACAAATAACAAGAATTATGACCGTAAGCAATAACATTGTAAGCATTTTCTCTATATTTGTGGACGCAAATATAAGAGTTTAACTGATTACAACGTAGCTTTTTGGTATTTTATTCTACTTTTTTTCGAATCAGGTACTCTGCAGAGCGATATTATTAACTATATAAACACATCTATAATACAGTATAACATTATGAAGATTACAGACTTAGAACCGAAAATTGTATGGAATTTCTTCCATCAGGTAACACAAGTGCCCCGTCCTTCAAAGAAGGAGGAAAAAATGATTCAATACCTCGAATCGTTCGCTTCGACGTATAAAATAGCCATTAAGAAGGATGAAGTTGGGAATATCCTGATGAGTAAGCCTGCCACTCCGGGATTGGAAAATCGCGAAACCGTGATCATGCAATCGCATATTGACATGGTATGCGAAAAGAATCTTGGAACCGTACACGATTTCGACCTCGACCCAATAGAAACAATCGTTGAGGGCGACTGGCTGCGCGCCAACGGCACAACACTGGGTGCAGACAACGGCATCGGCGTAGCCGCACTATTGGCTGTTCTGGCATCAGACGATATTGCCCACGGCCCCATCGAATGCCTCTTCACGGTAGACGAAGAGACCGGACTAACCGGAGCGAAAGCAATCAAGTCCGGCTTCATGACAGGAAACATCCTGTTCAATCTGGACAGCGAGACCGAAGGCGAAATCTTTGTGGGTTGCTCCGGCGGTAAGGACACACAGGCTATATTTACCTATGAGCCGATGAAAGCATCACCGGACAAGGCCTATTTTGTTATCTCTATCAAGGGACTAAATGGCGGTCACTCTGGCGGGGAAATACACAAAGGACTGGGCAATGCCAACAAAATACTGGCGCGCTTCCTATTCATTCTTAACAAACAAAAGATAGACTTTGACCTCTGTAATATAGACGGTGGAAACCTGCGCAACGTCATTGCCCGCGAAGCATCGGCCACTATCGGTATAGACAGCGAAAACAAAGAGACTGTACGCATCCTGCTAAACCATTTCACGGCCGATATTGAAAACGAACTGAAACATGCTGACCCGAAGGTACGGATCACAATGGAGTCCTGGCAAGACGCCTCAGCACTTACGCCCGAGACACGCATCGACCCCAAGACAACCTATAGCCTGATCCTTGCCCTTAACGCCTGCCCGCACGGTGTGATTGGTATGAGCCACGACATCGAAGGATTGGTAGAAACCTCCACCAACCTAGCCTCTGTTAAGATGAAAGAAGGCAACACCATCGTGATTGGCACCAGCCAACGCAGCTCCATAGAGTCCTGCAAGGAGGCAATTACTTACCAAGTGGCCGCAACCTTTCTGCAAGCCGGTGCACAAGTTACTCACGGCGACGGCTACCCCGGATGGGCACCAAACCCCAACTCAAAGATTTTGAAAGTAGCGCAAAGCACCTACAAGCAACTCTTTGGCAAAGAGCCGAAGATTATGGCTATACACGCCGGTCTGGAGTGTGGCTTCTTCCTTGAAAAGTATCCGCAGTTGGATCTGATCTCATTCGGCCCCACCATGTGCGACGTGCACTCACCGCAGGAGCGTTTATTGATCCCGACCGTAGGGCTATGGTGGAATCACCTGAAGGAGTTATTAAAGAACATCCCTGTGAAATAAAAAAGAAATCCATCCGTTATAAAAAGAGGAGAAGCGCCATTATAGTGTTTCGCCTCTTTTTTATTCAGATTCTTTGCAACATTTTCAGAACGAAATACGTTATAACATAGAAAGGCGCAATCCTTTTTATAATTTTCACAAATATGAAACGATTAACGGTACTACTAACATTCATCTTCACTCTGATGGTCAGCTTGCTGCCCGCATGCAATGGGCTAGATGATAATTTCTCGACAAACCCTAACCATCGGCTGAGTTTTTCGGCAGACACACTCACGTTCGATACAATCTTTAGTACCATAGGCTCTACTACCCGGCAGTTCATGATCTATAATCCGAATGATAAGCCGCTCAACATTCAGTCCGTCATGCTGGCGGGTGCCGGCACATCCGGTTTTCGCATCAATGTGGATGGTAAGAAGGGCGATCAGTTCGACAACATCTCCATTTTAGCAAAAGACAGTATGTATGTGTTTGTGGAAGTAACCGTCAATCCGAATGGAAAGAACCAACCTTTGCTTATTGAAGACTCTGTCATCTTCCAAACCAACAGCGTTACGCAATCCGTCCTCCTACAAGCATACGGACAGGACGTTCATCTCTATAAAGGAGGTACATTCCTAAACAAAGACACCCGCTTTACGGCCGAACGCCCCTATCTGATATACGACAGTCTCATTGTAGGCAAAGGAACTACCCTCAGCATCGACAAAGGGGCTACGCTCTATATGCACGACAAAGCCAAAGTAATCGTTAACGGCACCTTGACGGCTGTCGGCACACAAGAGGCACCGATCACGTTTCGTGGCGACCGGCTCGACTTCATCCTCAACGACCTCCTGCCTTACGACCGCACCCCGACGCAATGGGGCGGCATCTTCATCCAGTCAGAAAGTTTCAACAATCTCCTCGATCAGGTAATCATCCGAAACGGCACGACAGGCGTCAACTGTCAGACCTCCACACCGGATCAGAAGAAGATCACCATCGCCAATTCGCAAATCACCAATATGGGCGCAGGCAATTTGTTTACTGCAACAAACTGCTTTATTGAAGCCTACAATACGGAATTTAGCAACGCCAGCGGCGGCATCGTTGTGCTGTTGGGCGGCAAATATCAATTTACCCATTGCACCCTAGCTAACCACATCCAACTGGTCAAGAAAAACGAGCCGCCTACGCCCTGCCTCGTGCTTTCGAACTTCCTGCCGGATAAGGACAAGAAGAAGACCCCTTACGCCTTGACGCAAGCCACATTCGACAACTGCATCATTGATGGCGGTTCCAGTGCAGGTAGCAAACCGCTGATGGGTGAACTAGGACTATCATCGGTAGACAACGTTGCCTTCAACTACCATTTCAACCATTGCGTCATGAAGACCGTGGGCAGTAATAACGCAGACTTTACAAACGTCCTCTTCATCAAGCAGAGTCCCTCCTATCAAATGCTTGGAGGCGAAAAGAATAAATATCGTTTTGACTTCCGGCCAGACTCGGCCACCACAGTAGGTGTGGGCAAAGCTGACCCAGCCATCACAGCCAAATATCCGACGGATCGTTACGGCGTCAGCCGCCTATCCGCCACAGGACCGGCTATCGGCGCTTATGAATTTGTACCCAAAGAAACAGGAAAGAAGTAATGAGGCTTCAGCCAATCATGCCGATTCTGCTCCTCCTTCTCTTCTTCATTCCCCCACTTTCGGCACAAGAGCGATTTCGGGTAATGAGCTATAACGTTGAAAACCTTTTCGACACCGCAGACAATCCGGTAAAAGAGGACGGCGAGTTCCTCCCCTCAAGCGTCCGCCATTGGACGCCGGGGCGATACTATCGCAAGCTACAGCAACTGGCCAAAGTGATCAATGCTGCCGGCGAGTGGGAAACACCTGCCCTAATTGGTCTTTGCGAAGTAGAAAACGACTCCACTCTTATCCACCTCCTCAGCCGTACCCCATTGCGTCAGCAAGGTTACCGTTACTGCGTAACGCAGAGTCCGGACAAACGCGGCATCAACGTCGCCCTACTCTATCAACGCGACCGCTTCCGCTTGCTCGGACAATTCGCCCACCCGATCCGATACAGCCGGAAAGAGCACAAACAATCTCGCGAACTGCTACATGTCTGGGGACAGCTTCTGTCCGGCGACACACTGGATATTTTCGTCTGCCACTTCCCCTCCCGCTACGGTGGAGAGAAGAAGAGCGAGACCGACCGTGCGGATGCTGCCCGTACCCTTCGGGGTGTATGCGACTCCTTGCATCAGCAACGAAACAATGCGCAGATCATCATTATGGGCGACTTTAACGACCTACCTTCCGATATCAGCCTCTGCGAGGTACTGGCCGCACAGCCCATGATGCGCCATAGCCCAACAAAGAGTGACACAACCACATCCTTTACAGAAAAGCCACCCCTCCTCCTCTACAACCTCTTTGCCGACCCGAAGCTGACCGGTCGCGAAGGGAGTCATAAATACCAAGGAGAATGGAGCCAACTGGATCAACTAATCGTCAGCAGCAACTTGCTTCGTCACAATGCTCCTTTTCAACTGAAAGAAGGAAGCGCTCATATTTTCGCCCCCGACTTCCTGCTCATTAAAGATAAGACATGGCGTGGCACCCGCCCCTTCCGCACCTATTACGGCTTCAAATATGAAGGAGGATATAGCGATCATCTGCCTATTCTGGTTGATTTCATCTCAAGGTAACCACAACACTGCTCAGATTTCATCTCCTTCCGAGCAACCACTTACTACTTTTTTGCGTACATTTGCCACCCGATTACAGATTAAACAAAACTGACACATGCTCAAAAAATATACTTTTCTTCTTGCTCTCGGATGCTCAATCCTATCAGGCAGCGCCCAGCAATTTTGTAACCCGTTCGAATTTCCCATCCTTTTAAGTGGTAACTTCGGAGAACTTCGAAACAACCATTTCCATTCAGGCATCGACTTTAAAACACAGGGAGCAGAAGGCAAACCGGTACACGCCGTGCAGGATGGCTATGTCTCCCGCATTTCCGTCAACCCTTGGGGATATGGCAACGCGCTCTACCTAACGCATCCGGATGGCACAACAACTGTGTACGGCCACCTGCAAAAATATGCCGACAAGATTGCTGCCTACGTTAAAGAACAGCAATACGCCCTGCAAGGCTTTGCCGTAGACCTCACTCCTACCCCGGAACAGTTGCCCGTAAAACAAGGCGAAGTAGTAGCCTTGAGCGGAAACACCGGAAGCTCAGGCGGACCCCACCTCCATTTCGAGGTGCGCGACACGCAAACACAAGAGGCTCTAGACCCCCTCAACTACTATCAAGAACGCATCGCAGACACACGTGCCCCAAAAATACAAGGCGTAATGGTCTACCCTATCGAAGGCAAAGGGGTGGTAAACGGCAGTAGCCGCAAGCTAGCCCTTAAAACCATCGCCGCTAAAAACGGGAGACAGACACTAACCGGCAAGATCGAAGCTTGGGGCGAAATCGGATTTGCTATCAAAGCTTACGACACGATGGACGGCACCTCCAACATCTACGGCGTAAAAGAAATCACCCTGAGCGTTGACAGCCAAGTTATCTTTCATAGCAATCTGGATCGTTACGCATTCAGCGAAACGCGCTACTTGAACAGCTTCACCGATTACGAGGAGTGGAGGGAGCACCGCTCCTTCTACATGAAAAGTTTCGTCGAACCCGGTAACCGTCTACGCTTCATAGAAGCAAAGAACCGGGGCATCCTGACCCTCGATCAACCCGGTAGCTACCACCTCAATTACCGTCTGATGGACGCTTTCGGCAACATCTCCCAACTATCTATTTGGGTAGAAGCCAAAAAGCAGTCCATTCCTCAGCCGGACACGATTGGCACAGAGCATTTCTACTGGAACAGCGACAATCGCTTCGGCGCCAAAGGCATCCGCTTCACCGTGCCACGAGGCATCCTCTACAACGACTTTAATTTCCGTTATCAAGTAAAGGAGGACAGCATGGCTCTGGCCGCCACCCACATCCTGCACAACCGCCCCGTACCCTTGCATAACCTTTGCCCCCTCTCCCTCCGCCTACAGACCGATACGTTGAAAAACAAAAGCCAATATGGCATTGTTGGCATCAATGGTGGACGAGCCACATGGATAGGAGGCACCTATCGCAATGGCTGGATAGATGGCGAAATCAAGGAGCTGGGTAGCTACACCATTCGTCAGGACGTAACGCCGCCCGTCATCACCCCCCTCAATCCTGCCGGATGGATGCGATCACGTACTTTTAGCTTCCGCTTGGGCGATGATCTGAGCGGTGTGCAGAGTTACCACGGCGAGGTGGATGGCAACTTCATCTTATTCGAAATGAACAATCGCTCTGTCATTACCTGCCGTTTCGACAAAGAGCACATCGTCCGCGGCAAACACACCTTAAAATTAAAGGTGAAAGACGGATGTGGAAACCAATCAATATACACCTATTCCTTCGTCTGGTAAATAAATATAGTCTTTATCTATCAAAAAAGGAGAATTAGGATTTGTTTAGATCAATTATTTCGTATATTTGTTTTCTGTATACCTTAAGCAAGAGGCTTAACAACGAACACAATACATAATTATCACAACATGGAAAACAGCGATTTACTAGAAATGGTTAAAAGTAAGGCTCAAGGATGGCTTACTAAAAGTTATGACGAACAGACACGCATTCAGGTACAGGCTTTGTTAGACAAGGAAGATCCGACAGAATTGATTGAGTCGTTCTATAAAGATTTAGAGTTTGGCACAGGTGGACTTCGCGGCATTATGGGCGTAGGTTCAAACCGTATGAATATCTATACCGTAGGAGCAGCTACGCAAGGACTCTCTAACTACTTGAAAAAAGAGTTTTCACATCTCAAGCAGATCAGCGTTGTTATCGGATACGACTGTCGCAACAACAGTACCTTGTTTGCCAATATCTCAGCAGACATCTTCTCTGCTAATGGCATCAAAGCCTATCTGTTCGAATCACTTCGCCCAACGCCTGAAATGTCATACACCATCCGTAAGATGGGATGCCAGAGCGGCATCATCCTGACTGCTTCGCATAACCCGAAAGAATACAACGGATACAAGGCTTATTGGGATGACGGCGCACAGATGATTGCTCCGCACGACAAGAACACCATTGCTGAAGTAAATAAAATACGTAGCGCCAGCGAAATCAAATTTAAAGGGAACAAAGAACTCATCAAATTAATTGGCAAGGAGGTTGACGAACAATACATCAACGACCTAACCACCATTTCTCTATCCAAAGAGGCTATCCAGCGCCATCACGATATGAAGATCGTTTACACCCCTATCCACGGAACAGGCGTACACATCATCCCCGAAACACTGAAAGCATTCGGCTTTACCAACATCATTCACGTACCGGAGCAGGATGTTGTGAGTGGAGACTTCCCCACCGTTATCTCCCCCAACCCAGAAGAACCCGCCGCATTGGCACTAGCCGTACAAAAGGCGAAAGAAACTGATGCCGAATTGGTATTGGCCTCCGATCCTGACGCCGACCGGGTAGGTGCTGCCGTAAAGAATAATCAGGGCGAATGGGTACTACTCAATGGTAACCAAACAGCACTGATGTTTGTTTATTACCTCATTACCCGCTGGAAAGAACTAGGCAAGATAAATGGCAATGAATATATCGTAAAGACCATTGTTACCACAGAACTGATCCGTACCATCGCCGAACGCAATGGCGTAGAGGTGTACGATGTTTACACCGGTTTCAAGTGGATTGCCGACATCATGAAGCGCAATGAAGGTAAAAAGAATTACATTGGCGGTGGCGAAGAAAGCTACGGCTTCCTATGTGAAGACTTTGTACGCGATAAGGACGCTGTATCGGCCTGTGCCATGCTAGCTGAAATTGCCGCTTGGGCAAAAGATCAGAATATGACGCTCTATCAATTGCTGGAAAAGATCTATGTAGACTACGGCTTCTCGAAAGAAAAAGGAATTTCTGTTGTTAAGAAAGGCAAGAGTGGTGCCGAAGAGATAGAAGCCATGATGAAAACATTCCGCGAAAACCCGGTAAAAGAGATAGCAGGCTCGAAAGTAACCTACTTCTACGATTACGCTTCGTTGAAGGGCTTTAGCTATGCGGACAATGAAACACTGTCATTGGACATGCCTACCACCTCCAATGTATTGCAATACTTTACGGAAGATGGAACGAAGATCTCTATCCGTCCTTCCGGAACGGAGCCTAAGATTAAGTTCTATTGCGAAGTACATTCAAAGGTAAGCAGTGTAGAACAATTGGCCGAAGCTGATCGCGATGGCGAAGAAAAGATCAATCAGATTAAGATTTCGCTGGGTATCTGATCCCCACCGAAACAGCATCAATACCCCACTAATAAAGAGGGGGCGCAACAACTTTAATTGTTACGCCCCCTCTTTTCTGTTCTTTTTAGAATTTCACATTCGTCTTATGCTGAGCCACCTGATAACTTAACTCATCGTCTATATCAATAAAGTAAGTCCCGTCAGAATCCAGTTTGGTAATGGTGAAAAGCTTTGTGTCTCCGGAACCATTCAGACTGGCCTCAACGGATTTGAAGTATTCACCATCCTCATCCCCCTCTTCCAAGGTACTTTTCTTCATGACAAATTTAGAGGTTTGTCCGTCAATAGTCCATAAAATGATGCCGGCATTCCAGTCATAACCAAAGGAGTCGTGACACTTAATCGGCTCGCCCGGATCATCTACGCTATTAAAATAAGATTCACAGATAAAAAGCTCACCTGTCTGCTGCTGAGCAGATGCCGACAACATCCCTATGAGGATAAAGGCAGCCATTAAAAACATTTTCTTCATCGTCCGTTTGTTTGTTTAGAAAGCGTAGGTTCGGTTAATTTCCAGATCGTTAGCCGACCTGAGGTGTACAGCAAGACCAAACCCTTTCCCCTTGCCGCTGACCCTTTTAATCCGTGCCAAAGATAGTATGTCGGTGTCTAATTAGCAAGTGTTTTAAGGCGAACTTCTCAATGAAAGTTAGCAAACAATTAGCAGATTCGCTGCCGAGCTATTTCTCATTTGCTGCCGAGCTATTTTCCATTTGCTGCCGAGCTATTTGCGGCGCAATACCACCGGCTCAAAACAAACGATAATAGAAAGATAAAAAAAACACCTAGTGAAAAGGAGGCGTCAGTTCACTACCATCAAAACAGAACGGGAGCAGAGAGGCAGCACTGGGAAGTATATACACTTCGCTACTGCCACAAAGCAAAATAGTGATAGGGGAAGCTGCACGCATTTCGGACTCAAGAAGCACCTGGCGACAAGCTCCGCAAGGCGATATCTGCTCCACTTGACGACCGGCGGTAAAAGCCGCAATGGCAAGCGCCACAATCGGCACATCCGGATAACGTGAACCGGCATAGAAAAGGGCTACACGCTCAGCACACAGACCGGATGGATAGGCCGCGTTCTCCTGATTATTACCGGTCACGATCTCACCATTACCCAACAGCACAGCCGCACCGACGTTGAACTTGGAATAAGGAGCATAGGCGCGCGAAGCAGCCTCGACAGCCGCAGCCGTCAATCGTTGATGAGATTCAGTCTGCTCCGCTAGGGCACAAACCTTTATTTTTGTATTCAGCACTATCTCTTTCATGCACTTAGCTTATTTATTGATGAGCAAAGATAAGACAAAAAAGTGAGAATGACTTTTCCATAAGCAGGATATTAGTGTTTCTTTCCGTTAAGGGTTACGATTCCTCCGACCCCATCCTGACCGATTCGGTCAAGGCCTCAAAGAAAAAAGTCCACTAAGTGGAAGTGCCTTTTGCGGAAAGTTTCTATCTTTGTGATAACGTATTAAACAAGTGCAGCTATGAATGAGGACAATTATATTCGGTTCGATTGGGC
>JAVVRI010000002.1:0-47786 GCA_036654795.1 Tannerellaceae bacterium | reverse complement strand
TCACACGTTTCACACGAACTAACAGAGTGACAAATAGATGGAGGTGTGAAACGTGAAGTAATAATTCTAAAATCCGTATTGAATAAACTGACAATGATGATTACGAAAACCATTGGGATAGTATCCACAGTACAGTATCAGCTCAAGAAAAGGGTTGCAAGTTGGGTTAATTACAAACACTTCATATACGGGCAAAAAAAAAGGCTATCCTCACGGACAACCAATCTTTAATTGTTAACCTTAAATCTAATACCATGAAAAACACAATGCAAATATAGGTGTTTTATGTTATGCAGCATAGCAAATGACTTGCAAATCTCATTTATTTAACCTGAATTAACCAATACATGCTACATAACATACGATTATGACAATTTAAGACTTTTATGACTTAATCAAACATGTTTCTAAACTTGCTAAAGATGCGATCCTTCATAGACTTGTTCGGTTGAAAGTTCGGAGAATTTTCCAAACCATTCAGCGTTTCACGTTCTGAAGAGGACAACGTTTCTGGAATGTAGATACTAACGTTGACCAACAAGTCTCCCGTTCCATAACTATTTACGGAAGGTAGCCCCTTGTTACGCAGGCGAAGCACCTTGCCCGGCTGTGTGCCCGGCTCAATCTTAACCTTCGCCTTACCATCCACAGTGGGCACCTCTACGGTATCGCCCAAAGCGGCTTGCGGGAAGCTAAGCAACAAGTTGTAAAGCAGGTCGTTTTCATCGCGAATTAGCTCAGGGTGTTGCTCCTCCTCTACCAAAATCAGCAGGTCACCGTTGATGCCTCCGTGACGGGCGGCGTTTCCTTTGCCATTCATCGACAGTTGCATACCTTCGGCCACACCGGCAGGAATGTTGATTGTGATTACCTCTTCATCGCGAACGATGCCTTCACCATTACATTCGGTACACTTCTTCGTGATGATCTTGCCCTCGCCACCACAAGTAGGACAAACAGATTGTGTCTGCATCTGTCCCAAAATCGTGTTGGCAATACGCGTTACCACTCCGCTACCTTTGCAAGTAGAACAGGTGGAAGTGCTGTTTGCATCCTCCGCGCCGCTGCCGTTACATTTCGAGCAGCAGACATATTTCTTTACCTTTATCTTTTTCTCTACCCCGTTAGCTATC
Source organism: Tannerellaceae bacterium (assembly GCA_036654795.1). Classification (GTDB taxonomy): domain Bacteria; phylum Bacteroidota; class Bacteroidia; order Bacteroidales; family Tannerellaceae; genus JAVVRI01. Next base: position 46,653 of record JAVVRI010000002.1, on the reverse strand, counting down.
TCTTTCAAATTCAGCTTCACCTTTACGCGCAGATCGGAGCCGCGGTTCACACGGCGTCCGCCACGAGAACCTCCTCCACCACCAAAGCCGCCGAAGCCACTAAAGCCACCGCCAAAGTGTCCGCCAAAAATGTCGCCAAACTGAGAGAAGATGTCATCCATAGACATTCCTGCCCCACTAAAGCCACCACCTTGCGAAGCTCCGCTCACGCCGGCATGGCCAAACTGGTCGTAACGCTGACGCTTCTCCGGACTACCCAACACATCATATGCCTCAGCAGCCTCCTTAAAGTTTTCTTCTGCCTGTTTATCTCCCGGGTTCTTGTCCGGATGAAATTGGATCGCCTTTTTGCGATACGCTTTCTTTATCTCTTCCACCGACGCATTTTTATCTACGCCCAGTATCTCATAATAATCTCTCTTAGCCATCTTTGTTATTTGTTATTTGTTCTCTCTCTTAAAAAAAACAATCGGTTATTCGCCAACCACTACTTTCGCGTGACGAATCACCTTTTCATATAATGTATATCCAGTCTGTACACAGTCGAGCACCATTCCTTTCGAATCCGCTTCTGGAGCAGGAATCGTGGCGATAGCCTCCGAATGTTCCGTGTCGAAAAGCTTACCGACAGGCTCAATTGGCTTTACGCCCTGAGCAGAGAGGTATGCCATGAATTTAGTATAGATCAGTTCTACGCCTTCTACGACAGCGGACATATCTTCCGCCGTACGGATGTTTTGCAAAGCACGTTCAAAGTCATCCACCACAGGCAACAATTGGCAAAGAACCGATTCGCCTCCGGTTTTAATCAGGTCTGCCTTCTCGCGAAGCGTACGCTTGCGGTAATTGTCGAACTCTGCCATAAGACGCAAATGGGAGTCATTCAGCTCGGAACATTTCTTCTTTAAGTCAGACAGTTCATCCGACACATTGTCAGTAGACTCTGTTTCGTCTGTCGCATTTGCCTGTTCTTCCTGCAAATTTGTCGTTTCTTCATCGTTCTGATATTCACCATCCGCTGAAGTTTCTTTTTTTCCGTTCTGGTTCATGTTATCCATAATTTATCTATTTATTATATTACTACTTAATTATAAGGAACATACAAGAAGACCTACTTGTTCATGCCAAGTGTGCCAACTGTGTTAATGCTGCATGCGTACGTGAGAATAACATCAAATATACTGCCAACTATTCTGCAGTTAGCAAAATATCTTTACCTTTGCCTTAAAGAATGGATGGATAGGTGATGTACGTATGTGTTTTTCGTCAATCATCAAACCCCAATTAGTCAATTTTATAGAAGAAATTATGAAACGAGTAGTTCTGTCAATGTTACTAATGTTTGCTTTTCTAGGAGGTCATGCACAAAGCAAAAATGGCTCCATTTGTCGTCTGGGCATTACGTATGAGATTAGTCGTAGCCCAAACTGGGGAAAAAACAGACCCATCGTAACCGGCATCCTTCCTTATACACCTGCCGAGCAGGCCGGCATCAAACCGGGCGATTTGATTGATGAGATAGACGGCGTCCTCACAACAGACGTTTCATCGGCAGAAATTCCTCAGTTACTGAACCCGGCAGGTAAAAACGAAGTGCTGCTAACCATTCGCAACCTTGCCAACACAGCAAAACAGGTGTTGGTGCGCAAGGACTGTAAACGGAGCAATGCGATAACAGAAGACCAGTTGGCTGCTGCCTTCAGTATGTACAGCACGGAATATACCAGCGACCGCATCTTTGCCTGCCCATTTAAAACAACTGTAACGACGGACAGTGTCAACTTCGGCATTTTCAAAACGTTTGCTTTTGCCGCCATCGACGAGAACAACTCACACCTAGAAACAATCATCAACGACTGCATCGAAAAAGAACTGGTGAAGAAGGGGCTCAAATTGAGCCTAACCAAACCGGACTTACTAATCCAGACCTTCTACTTCTTCGACAAGAATCCAAACTATAAAGGAAAAAATAAGGTTGTGATGGACAGAGAGCCAACCTACCGCTACAACTTCACAGTCAGCAAAATGGAGAAGTTCCCCTTCCTTAGTAATGATTCAGCAGAGTCGGAAGCTGAATACTTGTTGCAATATGGTTTTCGGCTGGTAGACCAGCGCCGAGTGCCGGGACGCATCATCTGGGAATGCGAAGCAAACGAGCTGATGGAAGAATCCTACCGTCTGGACGAATACGCCCGCATCCACACACCCCTTATGTGCATGCAATATCCGTACGTAAAATACACACGCAACATGCAGTACCGAGTCAATCAGAAAACCTACAACTACACAGGTATCAGCTACGACATAGACCGTCTGGAGCTGGTTGCCGATGTAAATCGCAACTCTCCTGCCTACGCCGCCGGTATCCGCCCGAAGGATATTATTGAGAAAATAGGCGACCATCGGATGAACCATTCGGCCGAAGAATTCTCGGCAGCCTACAAGCAGTTTATCACTAAGACAATGAGCTGTCGCGACGCAAAGACGCAATTTACAGATGCAAACGGATTCAAACGCTGTATGTTTTGGGATACATTCAAGTATCCACAAGTAGCCGACGCCATTCAAAACACAAATTATATGGCAGCATTCTCTTACCTATACTTCTTTGCCCCCTACATTAATCCGTCCGGCAACAACGCTTGCACGTTCAGCATCAAAAGGGGTAAGAACGAAATGGAACTGATGATCCGCCCCACAATCCGTTCAGAAGTGACGGTTGAGATTAAATAAAAGCATAACAAACACGTGATATACCCACAAAACTTCGAAACTAAGACGGGCTTTGATAAAGTACGCCGTCTCATTACTGACAAATGCCTAAGCCCGCTCGGAGAAGAGCGGGTGGCCGAAATGGACTTCTCGGCCGACTATGCCACGGTTAACGAACGCCTCGAACAGACTGACGAATTCCTACGCATCCTTCATGGTGACACAGACTTCCCGTCCGGCTGCTATTTTGACGTGCGCTACTCGCTCAAGCGAATACGCCCCGAAGGTACCTATCTGGACGAAAAGGAGCTGTTCGACCTGAAGCGCTCACTGGAAACCATTAACGACATTGTGCGCTTCTTCCGTTCTGCGGACGATGAGGATGAAATTGAATATCCCGCACTAACAGCCCTTTCGGGAGACATACAGGTATTCCCCGCATTGATTGGCAAAATAGACTCCATTTTGGACAAATACGGACGGGTGAAAGACAACGCTTCGCCCGGCCTAGCACAGATACGCAAGGAAATCAGCGTCACCATGAACGGTATCTCCCGCAGCCTGCAATCCATCCTTCGCGCTGCGCAATCAGAAGGTGTAGTGGATAAAGACGTCAGCCCCACCATGCGCGATGGCCGCCTGATGATACCCGTAGCACCCGCCTTCAAACGCAAGATACGCGGTATCGTCCACGACGAATCTGCCAGCGGAAAGACTGTATTTATAGAACCCGAAGTAGTGGTAGAAGCCAACAACCGCATCCGAGAACTGGAGGGAGAAGAACGACGGGAAATACTCAAAATACTTACTACCTTTACAAACGTAGTACGCCCAATGGTACCCGAAATTCTGCAATCGTATGAGTTTATGGCCGAAATAGATTTCATCCGCGCCAAAGCACTCTTCACAGAACAGATCAAAGGCATCCGGCCGGTTGTGGAAAACAAACAACAGATAGACTGGGTACAGGCCGTACACCCCCTACTCTACCTCTCCTTACAAAAGCAGAACAAACAGGTCATCCCACTGGACATCACGTTGGACGAGAAAAAGCGGATACTTATCATCTCCGGTCCGAACGCCGGTGGTAAGTCTGTTTGCCTCAAGACCGTAGGATTGCTACAATACATGTTGCAATGCGGACTGCCTATACCGCTGCACGAGAGTTCGCGCGCTGGCCTATTCGAACACATCTTTATCGACATTGGCGACGAGCAGAGCATCGAGAACGACCTGAGTACCTACAGTTCGCACCTGACGAACATGAAGTACTTCGTGCGTAACTGTAACCCGAAAACCGTAATCCTAATAGACGAGTTTGGAAGCGGCACCGAGCCGCAGATTGGCGGTGCCATTGCCGAAGCCCTATTGGAACGCTTTAACGGCAACCATAGTTTTGGCGTCATTACCACTCACTACCAGAACTTAAAGCATTTTGCAGAAGGAGCCGAAGGCATCATAAACGGTGCCATGCTCTACGACCGCCACCTGATGCAACCCCTATTCAAGCTCTCTATAGGCAATCCTGGTAGCTCTTTTGCCGTTGAGATTGCCCGCAAGATAGGGCTGCCAGAAGAAGTAATAGCCGACGCAGCCGCCAAGGTGGGCTCGGACTATATCGACATGGACAAATACCTACAAGATATTGTTCGCGACAAACGCTACTGGGAAAGCAAGCGCCAAAACATCCGCCAGCAGGAAAAGAAGTTGGAGGAGATTACCGCCCGTTACAGTCAAGACCTAGAAGAGGTAAACAAACAGCGCAAAGAGATCATGCGCGAAGCTAAGGCCGAGGCCGCACGCATCCTCTCCGATGCCAACGCTCGCATCGAAAACACCATCCGCGAAATCAAAGAGGCGCAGGCAGAGAAGGAGCAGACAAAGATGGCCAGAAAGGCACTGGAAGATTTTAAAGCCTCCGTCGTAGCCACCGAAGAGATGGACGACAAAATAGCCCGCCAAATGGCCAAACTAAAGGAACGAAACGAGCGAAAGAAAGAGAAGCAAAAATACAACTCTGCCGCCAAAGTATTCGACAAAGAGGTTATCGCCACCGGCGACTTTGTGCGCCTTAAAGGACAAGTATCCGCAGGTACAGTCATTGAAGTGCAAGGAAAGCAGGCGCTGATTGCCTTCGGGATGATTAAAAGTACCGTCAAATTAGAGATGCTTGAGAAAGTAAGTAAAGGTCAGATCAAGAAGGAGGTGCAAAAGAGTACCTTTGTCAGCACCCAGACAACCGACAGCATGCACGAGAAAAAGCTAAACTTCAAGCAGGAGATAGACGTAAGAGGCATGCGCGGCGACGAAGCCCTACAAACCGTAACCTACTTCATCGATGACGCCATACAGGTAGGTGCCGGACGCGTGCGCATCCTACACGGCACAGGGACAGGCGCCCTCCGCCAGATGATTCGCGAATACCTGCACACCGTACCCGGAGTAGCCCACTTTCAGGACGAACACGTTCAGTTGGGCGGTTCGGGCATCACAGTTGTAGAACTCGATTAACAAAGCACATCATCCCTCATGAAACGAAAAGAAACATCTCGCAAGCGCCATGCCGCCACCAATCGCCACCTCTCCGACCGCTACCTATACACCGGAGAGCACGAAACAGCCACTGGCATACGTCTCGTTCAATACAATGAGGAAATGCTTCAATCGCGGGAGATTAAGACGAATGCCCCCTTTGCCAACCTGGTAGACGAGCACGCCATCAACTGGTTTCAGGTAAGCGGTCTGACGGATGCCGCCGTCGTCACTCAGATCGTTAAGGACTTCGGCATGCACAACCTAGACGCCAAGGATATCCTCACGCCACAGCACGTGGTGAAGATTGAAGACTACGACGGTCGCATGCTGATCATCCTAAACTCCTGCTACTACGACAACAATCAGGAGATACACACTGAGCATATCAGCCTGCTCATCGCCGGACATACGCTTGTTACCTTTACTGAAAGCAGCAACCCCGTCTTCGAAAACACCATGAAAGCACTGGAATCGAACATGCTAAACGTACGCCGCAAAGGTTCCGGCCTACTGCTAGCCTTCCTGCTCAACACGATTATTGCCAATCTGGTAGAGACCGCTGCAAAGATAGAAGAGCTACTGGAAGACATCGAAGAAACCCTCCTCGACATCAAGAGCGACCAAGGAAACATGGGTTCCGTCATCCAGCAACGCCGCCGCGAATATATGATCATCCGCAAGAACAGCCAACCGCTAAAGGAACAGTTCGGAAAATTGCTACGCACCGAAAACGGCATTATCACGTCCGAAATACAACCGATATATACCGACCTCGCCGACCAGTTGATGTTCGTAACACAAACCAATGAGAGTTGCCGCGAAATCATCTCATCACTAGTAGATCTCTACATATCGAACAACGACCTTCGGATGAATGCCATCATGAAGCGCCTGACTGTCGTCTCCACCATATTCATCCCCCTTACCTTCCTCGTGGGCGTATGGGGAATGAACTTCAAAAACATGCCGGAACTAGAATTTTCTTTCGGCTACTTGGCCGCTTGGGGAATTATGATCCTGACCGCAGTCATCACTTGGCTCTACCTAAAAAGAAAAGAATGGTATTAATAATGTCATCCGTTTTGAAAGATTAAATGGCTCGTCAGCAAATAAAAATGGCTCGTGAGCCATTTTTATTTGCTGACGAGCCATTTTCCTATTGCTAACGAGCGGTATCCTACCAACTGCCGTTCGTCTAAAAACGTCACATTTCCTTTAGAGTCAAATGATGGAATGCTTCTTCGTAAACTCAACGATCTCGTCAATATATCCAAAGGCAAGACCAGTCACGGTGTCGGCACAGCCATAATAAATAGCAATGCGGCGCGTCTCCGGATCATGCAGAGCGGCACACGGGAAAGTTACGTTCGGCACATCGCCCATACATTCATAATCCTTTTGCGGTGAAAGCAGATAGGGGCCGGAGCGGTATTTTACCTTCCAAGGCTCGTCTCTGTCCAACAGTGCAGCACCAAAACTATACACATAACCGTTGCAGGAATGAAGCACACCATGATAGATCAGTAACCAACCTTCCGATGTTTCGATCGGGATCGGTCCGGCACCAATCTTCATGCACTGCCAAGCGCTCTGCTCGAAAGGAGCGGGAGACATCACATGGCGATGCTTTCCCCAGAAGCACATATCCGGTGTTTCGCTATAAAATATGTCACCAAAGGGAGTATGTCCGTTGTCGCTCGGACGGCTCAACATGGCGAAGTTACCATTGATCTTGCGCGGAAAAAGCACTCCGTTACGATTAAAAGGCAAGAAAGCATTCTCCAACTGGTGGAAAGTTACGAAGTCGAACGTATACGCCACACCAATCGTCGGGCCATGATAGCCATTGCACCAAGTAATGTAGTAACGATCTTCGATGAAGCATACGCGCGGGTCGTAGGCATAAACAAATTCGCCTATCTCCGCATCGTCGCAGGTAAACTCCAACTTCTCCTCTGCAATAGACCAATGAATGGCATCAGCACTAAAGCCCACATGCAAACGCATGCGTCGGTTGGTGTCGTCGCAGCGGAACACGCCGGCATAGCCACCCTTGAAAGGCACCACGGCACTGTTAAACACGCTGTTCGAGGTAGAGGTAATATCACGAGGAATCACCGGATTGGCGGAGTAACGCCATAACACGTCTTTGCATCCTTCCGGCCGCTCCTCCCACGGCATATCGGGTAAGGCATTTCCAATAATCTTCAAGTCTGTCATTTTCTTTGTCTTAAATTAAATGGTTATACTATTTCTTTTCTTCCAGTTTCAGTTCGTCCATCAACGTGTCGTATTCCTTCGACTCCTTATCCATCTTGTCGTACCAGTTCTTCTTTAAGATCAGCGTTGTTACACCTAGGATAATAATGGAAGTAAAGAGCGGCATGCCCTCTTTGATTACGATGTACATCGGGATAATGGTCAAACTCAACTGCCAGACAATACCGATGGCTACGTTAAACATATCGCGTTTAAAATGCGTATTACGCTCCACCTTCGGATAACGTGCCACGGCCTTGTCTGCTATCGGCTTCCAGAAGCCCCACGGACGAACACGCACATAGAAGTTGATCAGTGTCTCGTCGTCCGTCGGTTCGTTCAGCAACGTACCCACAATACAACCGATGAACGATACGAACATTAGCAACGGGAAATAATAGAGCGGCAAGGTATTCGGGAAGAACTGCGGCACAATCATAGCGGCCAAGATGCCGGCCAACATACCCCAGAAGTATCCATATCCGTTGAAGCGCCACCAATGCCACTTCAACAAGTTGGCAGCGATATATCCACCATAAAGAGCAGAAACAATCCACTGTAACACCGAGTTGATATTGAGCACAAAGAGACCTATCACCGTACTGACCACCACGACCAGCACCGAAATCAGGTAACTGGCACGAATCTGCGTGCGGGCAGAAGCCTTCGGGTTAATATACTTCAAATACACATCGTTCACCAGATAAGCCGGCGCGGCGTTCACCGTAGAGGCGAAGGTCGACATAAAGGCAGCCAGCAATCCCGCCAGCAACAGCCCGGCCAACCCTACCGGCACAAACTCGCCAATAGCACGGGGCAAAATCGTTTCAAAGTCCACCGCCGCACCCATCGACCGGAAGTCTTCACTAAAGAAGACAATAGCCAACACGGCAAAACCCATAATCATCAGATAGCGCGGTATAAGCAGAATCACCGGCACGGAACCACTCATCAGGGCAGCCTCCTTCGGTGTCTTACAGGCAAGAATTTTCTGCATGTCATAGTTAGGCGCCGGACCGGCCATGCTAAGGAATACTCCTTTAAAGAGCATCATCATGATGACAATCGTAAAGAGTCCATACTGATCTGCCGCCATCTTATCCGTCACGGCAGGTATCAGCTGGCTCCAGTCCATATCCAGCGTCCAGCCAAAGAAAGGGGTATCCCATCCTACCGGTACATGAGCAGAAAGCATCTCAGGCGTTACCTTCATCATTGCAATCACAGCAATCACGACACCGGCAACGGTCATAATACCAAACTGCACCACGTCCGTCCAGACAATGCTCAACATCCCCCCCATCATCACATAGAAGGTAGCAATGGTAGTAAAGAAGATGCCATACACATGCGGTACATACTCAGGCGCCACGTCGAAAGGTACATATTGCGACACAATCTCCCAGGGGAAGAAAATCTCCATAAACTTACCAATACCAATGAAGCCGTAACTCAAGAAGCCCAACACACCGACCACAGCGTATATCACCACAATGGTATGCGAAAGCGTAGCCCCACGTCCGAAGCCGAAGCGCGTACGGATCCACTCCGCTCCCGTCAGTACATTCGAGCGGCGCAGCCAGATGGAAAGGTATATCATGAGGAAGATTTGATTGAATACCGGCCACAGCCAAGGTATCCAAAGGCTCTTTAATCCATAAACGAACGCAAGGTAAACCATCCACATCGTCCCGGAGATATCGAACATCCCCGAGGCATTGGACAGCCCCAGCATATAAAAAGGCAAACTCTTACCCCCCAGGAAGTAAGAGTCCAGATTCTTTGACGCTTTCTTTTTAAGCACCAACCCGATGATGACCATCACCACCAGGTAGAGTGCTATAATAAGTACGTCGATAAGATGCAACTTCATATTGTTGATTGTATTATTTAGTACATACTTGGATCAGGAAGGGCAAAGTCCTACTTCACCGGACAGATAGCCGATATCATGCCAAAAGCGGCATTGTCGTTTAGGCTCCAGATCATCTTGCCGGTTTTGTCCACTTCGATCAATTGGGGGAAAGTGCCTGCGGCAGCATCGCCTCCATGTCCTTGCCAGTTACATACGTATAGACTGCCATCCGCAAGGGGTAACAGTTCGGCAACAAAGTAAAGAGAAGTGCCTTCAATATCAGTACCGCTCACTTTACGTACAATCGCACCGTTTGCATCCAACTCCACATAGCTATGCGCATCGCCACAAGCAGCCAGCGAGTTTCCATTCGCTAACGGAACAATACAGAAAGGAGTACCTTCGAGGGCGATCGTCTTAACCAATGTACCTTCGGGACTTATTTCGCGCACGTCGGAAGTGGCAAAGATAGGCATCAAATAATTGCCGTTAGCCGCCTTGCTTACGTGGCGGAACTGTGCGTGAGGTGCTTCTACACCAGTTTCGTATTCTACCTTTTTCAGCATTTCACCCTTAGGCGATACTTCCATAATGGTAGCCGGATGGCCGCACCAAGCCAGCAAAAAGTTGCCGTCTGCCAGGATAGCGGCGGTCTGCATCTCTGCACCTTCAGGGGCAGGTATATTCCAAAGCTCTTTATGATCCTTTGTGATTAGTTTGGCACCTTTGGCGTATGAGAAAAGGATGTTCCCGTCCGTCGTAGCGGCTACGGAGTTACATTCCCAACCAGCTTCCATGGGATGCTCCCATTCAATAGCCTTTGTCTCTTTGTCGATGATTACTATTTTATTCCAACCGGAACCACCCAGCAATAACTTTTCTGCCTTAGGTTGGCAAGAGGTACCGACCAATAGCAGTAGGGCAGCAATTAATAACATATAAGCTTTATTCATGGTATGTGTTTGTTTTATTATGTATGGTTAAATAATAGAATAAGCGAACGCAGCTCTTTTCCGTAAAGATAAGAGCTGCGGACACTTCTATTTAGATCTACATCATCTGTGTGATATTTATTCTCTAATATGCCTATGCTTATTCTGCGATGTCGCGGAATAACTCCATGGCTTGGTCGGGTGTTAATCCGTCGTGTACCACGGCACGTACTGCTTGAATCATAGCAACAGGATGAGCACTTTGGAATACATTACGTCCCATGTCCACACCGGCAGCACCGTCATTGATGGCGTTGTAGCATAACTCCAGCGCTTCCTTTTCGGGCAATTTCTTACCTCCGGCAATTACTACCGGCACGGGGCAGGCAGCAGCTACTTTCTCAAAGCCTTCGCAATAGTAAGTCTTCACGATGTTTGCACCGTTCTCAGCACAAATACGTGAGGCCAAACCAAAGTAGCGGGCGTCACGAGCCATTTGCTTGCCTACTGCAGTTACTCCCATAACAGGAATACCGTAACGAGCTCCTTTGTCTGCTGCTTTAAACAGATTGGCAACTGTTGTAGCTTCGAAGGCAGGATCGCCAATAGCCAACATAACAGCCATAGCAGATACGTTCATGCGTATAGCATCTTCAATATCGATTAGCACGTTGTTGTTTAGCTCTGTCAAAATCGTCGTACCAGCATCAGAACGAAGACAAATCGGCTTGTTTACGTTTGCGGGAATAGTAGATTGCAGAATACCACGCGTACACATCAAGCAGTCAGCATACTCAATCAGAGGTACAATATTGAGGTCAATACGCTCCAATCCGGAGGTAGGCCCCATAATGAAACCATGGTCGAAAGCCAGCATAACGGCCTTACCTGTTTCGGGATTGAATATGCGCGACAAGCGATCCTTCATGCCCCAAGCTTGGTTGGCCGCACCCTTTACATGAAAACTCTGGTTCTGAGAGGATACTCCTACACCAAAGTCGTTACCTTCTCTTAAATCATCTAAATCTGCCATTACTTAAGTTGTTTTTATTGTTTATTATTTTAATTGCTATCTGAGGTCAAAAAGCTTCAGCGAAAGAGGCCAGCATGCAACTCCAAGAAGTAGCGCCGCTGTCCGCATAACCGATAGAGCGTTCACCATAGTTGCGCGCGCGTCCGAAATTTGCCTTCATTTGTATAGTAGCTTCGGCTCCGGCAAGAGCAGCCGTGGCACCGGCGGTCAGTATCTCTTTCACATCGTCCGACGTACAAGCTTCCATTGCTTCGATAGCAGGAATAAGAGCATCCATCATCGTTTTATCCCCCTTCTGGGCTTTGGTCTGTTGTTGTATGTTTGCTAGTCCACCAGCAAACATCGCCTTTACAGCAGTAGCATCCAGCTCCGTACCAGCAGCATGATCGCTCATACCCAAGAAGAAGGCACCCATTAAGGTACTGGTTGAGCCACTCGTTGCCAGCATAACACCAAAGCCCATATCATTAAGCATGGCCTTAAACTCTGTTCCTTTCTCTGCTGCTTCCACAGCTACGGAAAAAGCAGAAACGATGGCCATACCATGGTCGCCGTCACCAATCACGGCATCCAACTTTGAGAACTCATCTTCGCGAGCCTTAATCTGTGTCAACGCATGCTGAAGCATGGTTTTGAAAGCATCTGTTGTTAATTGTTTCATAGCGTTATTATTTATTATTTGCCGATAACAGTCCAGTAAGGAGCATCGGAGCGTTTGTTCTTCAAATAGTCGATATGATCAGCATCCAGTCCGGCAAGGATCATCTGGAAACCAGCCTGTTCCTGTACGGTCAAGATCTCCTGAATACGGCTTTCTGCAACTTCGAGGCCACGGGCTTCAAGCTCCATATAAGCTTTACGGAAGATGATGTTTAGCTCCATGTGGGTCGTAGCACCTACGCCATTGATGACAAGAAGCATCTTGTCTCCGGCTGCCGGTTTCAATTGCTGACAAAGCAAATCGATCATCTGGGTGGCAGTAGCGTCAGCCGACACAAGAGGTTGGCAACCGCCACCACCTTCACCATGCTGTCCCATACCAATCTCCATCACGCCTTCGGGCAGGTCGGTAATGATACCACCATTCTGCGGGTGTGTACATGAGCGCATAGCCACAGCCAGTGTAGCCAATTTGTTATTGAAACGTTCGCCTATTTCGATCAGTTCGTCCAATGATTTGCCTTCTTCAGCGGCAGCGCCCAATATTTTATATAACGGAACGCAACCAGCCAGACCACGACGATCGTTATTGTCCGTACCTACACCAGCACTAATGTCATCGTGTGTAATGATTTGCTTTACTTTGATACCTACGCGGGCAGCCAACTGGCAAGCCATGTTTGCACTCATAATGTCGCCGGAATGGTTAAGCACCACCAACAGGATACCAGCTTCGCGCTTCATCAGTTGCAAAGCCTGAAAAAGACGTTGTGCACCTGGAGCAGCAAAAACATCGCCCACTACGGAACAGTCCAACATACCTTCGCCAACGAAACCGCTCAAGGCAGGTTCGTGTCCAGATCCGCCCAAAGTAACAACAGCCACTTTGTCTTCGCTCTTCGGCTGTACGCGTACGACGATATTCTCACTAGCCAATTTTACTTTATCTTTATAAGCTAACACATAACCTTCCAGCAATTCGGGTGTGATCTGATCCGGTTCGTTAATGAATTTTGTTTTAATAGCTGACATAATGTGATTCCTCCTTTTTTTTATTATTTAATTTCCATAATTTCAATAGCAATACCCTCTTCTTCGATAAAAGCAATCGTCAGATGCTCGTCGCATACAGCCGGGCCAAAGATGACCTTTTTACCTTCCAGTTCTGTTTTGAGACAAGGCACGGTATAAGCCAAATGAGCTGTTGTTTGAATCAATTCAGGCATGCAGCTACCTGCCTCAAACTTTAAAAATTCAATGCGGTTTGTACTTTTACTATAATCAGTCAGCCAGACACTCAGACCTTCGTTATAGACTGCTCCTGCTTTACTTTCAGTTGTAGGAATACCTACGTGATTAAATGTTCTCATGATTACTTTGTTTTAAATGTTTTTATATAGGTTATTTCTGTTCTTTATCTTCAAGTTTGAACCATCCCTTGCGGCTAAAGCAGGCCAATACTACCACCAAGCCTGCGGCCACGTAAAGATAGACAAACAAACTGTTCGCCACATCACTTTGACCGTAGGAGTGCATGCCGCTCAATAAATAATTGACACCAAAGAAGGTCATCAGCACAGAGAAGAAGACTACGACTGAACCCAAGTTAAGCAACCACGGATTGTCCCAGCGCTTCACTAAGCGCAAATGAATAACCACGGCATAGAGCACCATTGTAATTAATGCCCAAGTCTCTTTCGGATCCCAGCCCCAATAACGTCCCCACGACTCGTTTGCCCAGACAGCTCCAAGGAAGGTGCCAATCGTCATCAACGCCAAGCCGACCAATAGGGACATTTCGTTTACAATCGTCAATTCTTGTATGCGGTTGCGCAATAAGGCGCGACTTTTCTTACCACCGATGCACATCATTACTTGATTCGTCAACCCGATCAGGCAACTGATGCCAAAGAAACCATAAGCCGCCACAATGACAGCTACATGAAACATCAGCCAAGGCGACTTCAGCACCGGCACCAGCTGATTGATCTGCGGATCCATCCAACTCAGACCGGAAACAAAGAGAATAATCCCTCCAAACAATGTGGCGAGCGAGAAAGTGATCGTGCTACGACGCACAAACAGCAAACCGCCCAAAATAGTAGCCCAAGCCACATAAACCATCGTTTCATACGAATTACTCCAGGGGGCATAACCAGCAATATACCATCGCATCCCCATCCCCAACATATGGAAATGGAAAACGATCAGCACACCAATACCCAGCACCCAGATCATTCCCTTCATCCACCTCCGCTGCCGGAAAAGCATAACGAACGAAAGTGTCAGCAAGAGCCCGCCTAGAATCAAGTAGCCAATCTTACAATAACGGAACACCTCCATTTTGTTATATTTCAATTCGGCTTGTATCTTTTTCGGACTAATATCTAGCGTCTTGTTTTTTGCCTGTTGGTAGGTAGAGATCATGCCGACGACCTCATCCGCTTTCGACCATTCGCCACTCTGCAAAGCAGTCTGTACCTCTGACAGGTACCAGTCCATAATGCGGGAAACAAACATCGAATCCTTACCATTGAAATCGGACAAATCATCACCCGGAGCATACCATTTATGGTCTGGCGCCTCTTCGCGCGGAAAGAGGTTTAGCATTTGCTCATTCATCAGTTGGTGGAGTATGTTGATTTGCTCGTCCAGTTTGAGCAGGTCTTTGTCGAAGCGATTACGATCGGCAGGCATTTTATTGTAAGCCTCGTCCAACTTCTCTTGTAACTTGTAGTTACCGTTGCTATCGAAAAGCTCAATGTAGGCGCATTCATCCTTGCTCAGATCGTAATACGAGCTGAGCTCTTGATTGCCGTTAGCAATGAATGGCACCCGCATCCACATATCCGGCATAGCCAAAAGGCTTAACAAGAATTGATCGGAGTTGATCGTACCGATTCGTTCTGATTTATGTAATTTACGAAGAATTTCGGAGGAGAAAGTATTAACCGGAACCATACGTCCGTTACCCAACTGTACCGGCAGCGCACCAAAGGTGGCGGCATGAGCCGGACTAATCTGATACTTTAATACAGCGTCTAACATAGGCGAAGCACTTTCCTTCGCACTCAGCGAAACCGTGGATATTAGTAACAACAGAAGTGTCCCCACAACCGAAGCAGAAGCGCGCAGCTCTTTCAGCCGACGGCTCAACTTCATAAAACGGGAGTTTTTCCCAATAAAACAAAAGATAAATCCGATCACCAATAATAGGTAACCGGTATACGTTATATTTCTTCCGGCTACGTCACGATTTACAGAGAGAACAGTCCCCTGTTCGTCCGTATCATAAGAGGCCTGAAAGAAACGATATCCTTTTACGTCAAGGATGTTATTCATAAATACTCGTTCATTGCGTGTCGTCCCGTCCACATGCACCAACAATTCGCTTTCATACGATGACGGACTAGCCGAACCGGGATAACGGGTTAAATTAAATTTGACAAGCTCCACACTGAAAGGCAGCGTGTGAAAGGTTGTTTTACCGTCAGCATGAACAGCTATACGGTCGCTGCTTTCTCCTTCACGGAGATGAAGGATGCCCTCTTCCCCAAAAAGGAAAGAGACCAAAGCTCCTAATAGAATAATAATAAAAGAGAGGTGAGTCAGCATCAATCCCCATTTACGTTTTTTAAGTAACTGGTGCTTTAAAAGGGCTGAGATAAAATTAAGAACTAGCAGAAAATGCAACAGAAAGAATAAAGGTGAGTAGTAAACCATCGCTTTAGCCGCCGGTGTACCGTGATACTTTTCTATAAAAGTGGCCAATGCCAAGACAAGGGCATAGACTAAAAGTAAGACGACAGTCGTCACATAAGAGGAAATAATTCTGTTGAGCGTTGTTTTCATTTGACCGTTTTAGTTCAATCTTAAAAGATAAATCGCCGGAACGGTAAAGGGGAAACCCTCCCCGCTCCGGCAACTATCTGTTCATCATTTTTTAATCTTCAATCACTACCCGGAAGCCCACGTTGAACACGCGTTGATACGGATAATATGCCTTGCGGGAATAAGCCGTAGAGTACTTCGGGCGCTCAATATACGAACCTCCGCGCACAACTTTGTATTCTGAAGGAGTTTTAACTTTTTCAGAGTACGGATAAGACGCGTAATCAGAACGAGTCCACTCGGCAATATTACCATGCATACTGTACAATCCGAAGGGATTAGCCTGATAGGCTTTCGAATTTACCTGAATCAGATTTCCATCATCAACACCTTCTTCTTTCGGAAGATATGTATAGTACTTGTACCAGCTTGATGTCTTTGGCATCGGCTGCGGATTAACACCGCTTACAGCAAACTTGAGTGTCGTAACATCGGCCAGGTTTTCGAACTTGCCAAAATTAGCATTCATGTTACCATACCAGAAGTCTTCAGCACTACCTGCGCGACAAGCCCACTCCCATTGTGCCTCGGTAGGAAGCGTAATGTGGAGACCTGTCTTTTCACTCAGTTTCTTGCAATATTCCATAGCGTCGTTATAGCTTACGCGGATAACTGGTTGCTCCGGATTGTTGGCAGGATAACCTTGCACAACGTGGTCTTTCCACATCTGATCGACAAAGCGGCTGTCATGGTCGGGATAGATCGTACGGAACTGTTCGTTCGTTACTTCCATTTCCGCCATCCAGAAAGATTTTGCAATCTTCACTTTGGATATAGGATAAGCGTCAGGTTCACCCTGATAACTACCCATAACAAACGTACCGGCAGGGATGCGTACAAATGTCATTTTAACACCCGGCATCAGTTCTATCTCTTTGCGAGTTTCCTTTTCGTTCGCTAACATTGCTTTAATAGCAGTTGCGTCAAATGGCCAGCCCTTTACCTTCACTGTCTTTTCCTTTACAGGAGGTAGTTTTTCAGGCATTACGGGTTTGATTTCTCCTTTACTCTTCAAGTATCCGGCATAGTCGGAGATTTCTTTTTTCCAATCGACCCCGGCACCACCGGCATATTTGTCGGTCAACTCCTTACGACGAGCAATCTGATCGAAACCCTTATAAGGGAAGTCTGTGATCTTATTGGCATTGAAATAACCCTTATCCGGAGCATTGTAATCAATCCAGTTATAAAGTTTCAACCATTCGGCATCGGTCAGTTTCACATTGTGATGACCCTTCTTCAACATACGAACCAATTCGCTGGTATTGGGATGATATTCGTAAGGTTGCAATACGACCATATCTCCTTCTCCTCCTTGACGATGAACGTAAGGATGAAGGTTTAGATAGGATGAACCATAACCACGCTTATCCTTCTTACCACCACGCATATCGAACGCTTTACCTTCACCATTATGGCAGGCAATACAAGCACGATCCAAAATAGGTTGTATCTCGAGGTCGAATGTGAACGAACGGACACCACCTTCAGGGGTAGCCAATCGGGAAGGAGCCTTCTGAGAAGCAATGACACGCTTCGGCATCGGGATCTGATTTTGATCTTCATGGCAACCTACGCAAGAAACTACTTCACCCGGTTGTGCTGTAAACCAGCTACGCATCCATTGAATGGCAACTCCGTTTTCATCCAACGGTTGAATGGAGATAGGCGTATTGGCCGGAACTTTAAAGATCACAGAACCATCCGACTCAACAGGTACCGTACCCAATTGACGCTTGATGTCCCACCCACTCTGAATACCATGCCAGTTATGATCGGAAGTCGTCTTCACATAAGCATATTCATAAGCATGCAGACGGAGTGATTTGACGATACCACGAGGCACACCCATCAAACCCTCTCCTTCGTAAATGTCCTGAATAAAGACGGTAGCTTCCTTGTCATTCAGCTTCACACGGTCTGGAATGGCCGGAGGTGTTGCCGTCTTGCGCAGTACAACGGGACTGATAAAACCTTCGCCTTCTGCCTGCATCAGACAAGTTACATTATCATAGATATCCACCAAATAGATACCCCACAAGGATTGCTGATCTAACTTCGCAGCAACTAAGAAGTATTTGTCATTTAGCGGAGTCGGTTTGATGAACTGAGGCCATACGCCATTTACCAATTCATCTTTTATTAACTCTACTACTGGACGATTACGATAAGGAATCTCCTGTACAATACCAGCTGTTCCCTTACGAGCTTTTGTCGGATCGAATACGATCAGACGCCCCGAGCGAGCAATACCGTGGTGTCCGGAAATAACACCTACAAAAGCAGAAGAATGTCCCGGAAGAGGTTGTACGTCGAACGTACTATTCGGGAACATAGAGCCACTACCATAAAGCGCTTTATTTTCCGTTCCGTCCGGATTCATGTGCATAATGATACGTGAATAGTAGTGCGTCAAGTCCGTGTACTCCCAACGAGTATACATCACACGACCGTTATTCATCACTACCGGATTCCAGTTGGCATCCTGATCGAAAGTCAAACGACGCAGCGTCTTGCTCTTCGGATCGTACTGCACCATGTTGCCGACAGGGTCGTCACCACTTACGCAGGGAACACCCTGATAACCAATATTCGAGTTTGCAATAATGCGTCCGTCGGGTAGATAAGTTCCGTCATAGAATTCCAGATCCGGCTCTTCGTTTTCAATCAACGGTTTGCATCCGGTTCCATCCATCTTCACTTCAAATACATTCCAACGTTTGTCGGGCATTGTTTGTGTAAACATCATCCGGTCGCCATCCCAATGCAGACGCAGGTCAGCAATAGAAGAGGCATTCGGTGCTTTGTATACGCTACGTGTTTTGATGTCACCGCGCAGATTACTCAGTTCCACAATCTCAGCATCAAAACCGATACGACGAGCAGACTCTTGATTACTCCAGTTGTTAGCCTGTGTGCCCAAATCGGGAGCCATAGCTTGGCGGGCACGCGATCCCAATTTAAAGTGAGTAGCTACAACCTTATCGCCATTCAGCAACGGGTTGCCAAGTAATATCGAACGCTTATTATCCAATGCCTTACGGGCATCAGCCAATGCTGTGGCATCCCCTTTATAGATACCGGTAAAGCCTTTCTGCTGAAGCTGCAATAATTCTTTGTACATCGGTTCGTATTTGGCAACATCAAAGCCTTTCTGTTTCTTCATATCGTCGAAGGCCAACTTGATAGCATCCATATTGAGCCACTGCAAGTCGCATTGTACTGTATATACATCCTGTACCTTTTCAAACAGTTCTAGGTATTTACGTATTTGCGCGTTCAGATCTTTCTCTCCGTCAATCGTCTGCATGGCATTTTTAAAATAAGAGCCATCTTTCAGTTTGGCTACTACGTCCGCTACAGCCTGTTTTTCAACAGAAGCATCGGGTGTAATCAACCAAGTATCCAATCCATCCATACCGGCACTCAACAAACCGATCTGACTCGGATATTTCTGGATCAACGCATCCCCAATCGTTTTAGGAAACACATTCAGCGCCTGAAAGAATACGCTCCCTCCGCTAGAGGTATCTTCTATACCTACTTCGGCTTCAAAGCGTACATATTTATTGTTTACAGGATAGACCAGCGTACCGTTCGCATGGCAAAACACACCATGCGGATAGAGTTTTCCACCGATGTAAATTTCTTTATCATAGGCATTGATATTCATCTTGGGTTTAGCCCAACCAGCTATGCCATATTCAAAAGGAATTTCATCCAACCACACCGAAGTACCATCGGCTGCTATTAAACGGGCGTTACCCCATACAGCTTGATCGTATTCGGAACCGTCAGGGCCTCCGGAAGTGATCAGCACCAACTTATCTACTCCCTTAAGGTCTACAACAAAGGGAGCAGCATTACTTTTATGCTTCATCCATTTAGACAGAACAGGCATACCTGACTTCTGAAGTTGTGCGCGCAATTCTGATTTCGCTTTTACAGAAGCATCAATCCACGTCTCCACCGTCTTCTGCTTTGGCACAGCCGATACCAGAAAAGAGGAGGATAAGAAAAGCGACACTAATAAGTTATATTTATTCATGTGTTATTACTTACTAAGGTTGTTTTTAACGTCGGCAGACAATCCCCTTAGTAGGGAATGTCTGCCGGCGATTTTATGAGATATGAATTAAAGTGCTGCCTTTGCGTTTGTAAAGCGCAGACCTGCGTTGTCGTGATAACATGCCCACTCGTCAACCACAGCTCCTTCGGGACCTGCCATCATAAAGTGGAATGTTTCCAATTTCTTCAAACGAAGCACGTCGCCCACCTTCTGTACAGTGAAGTTTTTGCTCTTGATAGGACCATGACCGGCAGGAATTGCAGGTGCATTTGGCGTTTCGTCGCCCACTTCAGAGAAGTTATAGACCCAGCCTTTTTCAACCATCCATGATTCATGTTTGGCAGGAAACGCTGTTTTTACGTGCGCATGTTCGGGTATCATTTGGTTAGGCAACAGATAGATAGCATGTGCGAAATACTTGTATTCTGAATCGTTTACCCAGAAGATACCACCCATACCTACGTTTTCGAAATCGCCCAAACCAAAGTCTGTTACCCACATGTCTTTCGCCATTAACTCAGTAAAAGGAACGCCGTAAAATTCGAACATATCCTTGTAAGCCTGCATGGCTACTTCCTGATTAAACTTGCCGTCCTTGTAGAAGTCGGCGTTTGTGTACTTTTTAGTGTAAGTCATCTCTTTATTATTTTTACAGTTAGATTTATCTGTAGTACATCCGGCACATTGTGTCGAATCAGCACATGCGGCTGAATCAGCCGTACCATTTGTCTTGCCAGTGCAAGCCACCATGGAGAATAATAACATCCCCATTACCATTGTTTTCACATTTAATCCTTTTCTCATTTTCTCTTTGTTTATATGTTAGTAAAATTTATTTATTCAATAGCTATACCTTCAATTTCAATAAGCAATTCATCACGACATACGTCAGCCCACATATAAGATATGGGTATTCCCAAATGATAGGCTTCGAGCAAGTCCTCTGCCTCTTCATAAAAAGAGGGTTCTTTCAGATAAACTCTAAGCATCGTGAGACGCGCCTGACCAATCAGTTGGTCGATGTTTTCCATCGTAATGTGTAGCTGGCGCGCCAGTCCTACTCCAATCAAACTTTCTTCTCCCCGAATGGCCGCCGTACCGGAAATATAGACCAACCTCCGATCCCCAAAAGTCATGCTCTTGGCGCGCTCGAATTTCGGCGTTGCTTTACGATGACGAGCAGATGCCAGAACTTGTTCCGAATAAGCATGAGCTGCTACTTGCAATTTATTATCTATCGGCGTAGCGAAACAAGTTGAATCCTTAAAAACTGCAGCATCAAGATCAACTAGAATACCACCCAGATTTGCCCCAATACCTGTTGCAGCCGGATATCCATCCGGCCATCCCGTCATAGCATAATAGTCACCTCTTGCATTATTAAAGGTCTGATAGTGCTGGTTCTCGCCATCAAAACGAGTGATTTGTTCGATGTAGTTCCATTGGCGAATAATGCTATTAATCGGGAAACCTTCACGACGCATCACTTCGGCAACGAGTCGAAACACTTCGATCGACTGCTGTTCCACCGCGAAATTGATTACATCCCCATGAAAGCCTCCTGCAAAAAGGAACCGCCCTTCGCTGTTTTCTAATAACACATACGGAAAACCCCGCAGGCTCTTATAGGTTATATGATCATCTTCGTCAGGGATATAACTATGCACCTCCAATATCAATGTTGCATGAAGTGGTGGCTGAGATACATAACTCAACACGGGTTCATGATTGCCATACCGGCGACGTATCTTTTCACGTAATAAAACGCGCCGATCAACATACTCCTCATTACTACTCGGTGTACCAAAAAACGCTAACCGCAAAAGCGATTCATTCTCGGGTATCTGAGCCAACAATTCATCGACCATCGTCAAAAAGTCTGCTTTCTTGGCAATATATATATTATAATGTATCTTTTCGCAATAATTCATATTCCTTTTGGAGGTACTAACAGTATTAGCCCGTCTTTGTTTTTAAAGTGAATTTACATATTCTGTTAATGCTTCTATCTCTTTATTTGAAACCCGCTTCTTTTCGATGCCGTGTTTATGAACGCTAAACACCTCTTCCATCGTGGCTGCCCGACCATTAAACAGGTAGGGAGCCGTGCGCCATACTTCAACCAACGTAGGGGTATCCCATCCCTCTTCGAACTCCACGTTTTCACCAATACGGTGCATCTTTAGGTCGGTAAAGTAAGGACCGCTATGACACTCGCCACACTTGAGCTTATCAAATATCTTACGTCCCTCTTTTGCCTTGTCCGACAATTCACCGTTCACCAAGTAAGGACTGGGCACAGGGCGCAAAGCCTTCATGTAGGCATCCACCGCGGCGGCTTGCTCCTCAGAAACTTCATAAAATTGGATAAATTTGAATCCGGCACGTACAGCCAATTCAGCCGAAGCGCGAATACCGGAAATCATGTTACGCGGCGTAACATGGCTATAAAGCATACTTTTACAGTTTTTCGAATTACCCACACCATCATTCATCAAGTCCCAGTTCATCCCATCGGTACGCGCATCGCCGGGATGGCATCCGTTACAACTCTGCCAGCCTTGAAAGCAGTTCATCGCATCATTAAAATATTTTTCACCTTTCTGTTCCTCTGTTTCCGTACGACCGGGATTCAACTCGACAGACTTCATTACGTTTGTTTGAATATCCATCACATTGAGCACATCGGCAAAGTAAGTAGGAACAATCAGTTGATTGCCTGCCAGAAGCAGACAACGCGGACCATTACCGCTAACCGGTATTCGTTCACGCAAACCGTATAGAAAGTTCAAATCATAATCCAAACGGCTTTTATCCTTATATGCAAGGAACCGTTCGAGCATAGCTTGATGATCAATCACGCTAATCTCATGCGTACCACTATGGCTGATAAATATCTTTTCGTTGTTACAAGCGATGCTCCATATACCGGCTGCACCACGATCCGGCTCATCCACCAGAACGGCTCCGACAAACGACTGAGCAGCGACATCGATCACACTAAATGCACTCGTGTTCATCCATCCTTGTTGCAACTGCGAGGTCGGAACGGTGAAACGTCCCAAATTATGGGATACATAAATATACTTCCCATCCGGCGTGATACAAATACCACGCAAAGCATTGCTACCATTTGCCAACGGAATATCTTTTACCTTAGTGAAGTCATCCATTTTAATAACCGAGACGGCCGCAGCGACCACATCCAAATCCGCACGCTGGGCAGGCAGGAAGTTGGGCACAAACATATATTTGCCATCTTTGCTAAGCACAGCCGATTTGGGTTCGCGCAGCACCTTGGCACTACGCACCACTTTACGCTGAGCCAAATCCACTTCTACCACATTGTTATCAAACTGGTTGCAGACATAGATTTTTTTCTTGTCCACCCCAAACATCGGGTGACAGGAGCCGGAGCCAGTATGGATGGAAGCCTCTACCCTACCCGTCTCCAACAACAGAATCTGCAAATGCCCTGTAGAGCCAAAGGTGGTTACATACGCCTTGTCTCCATCCAAAAGAATACCCGTAGGAGCTTCGTCCAGCGGATAAGAACGCAACAATGTTTTTCCGTCTGTTGAAAAAACATCTATCCGTTTTGTACCTTTTTGTGCAAAAAGCATCTCCCCTTTCGCATTCAGCACCACGTCCGTAGTAAACAATGGAGGATTGCCCGCCGCTGCAAAAGCAACAGACAAGCCAATCAAGCAGGCCGTAATCAACTGTGTTCTTATATATTTTCGTGTGTTCATGATACTAGTGTATTGTGTGTTATTTCTTATATATTTTACCGTAACCTAATTCCGTAGAAATAGTATTAGCAACCTCTTTTATCTGCTGGGAAGAAGCGCGGATTACCTCCTTCGTCAGACGATCTTTCGGACCTGATATCCAAATAGCACCGCACGGGTAACCGGTATAATTAAAAATCGGCGCACCAATGCAAATCACGCCATTCAGCTCCTCCTCGTTATCCATCGAATAACCAAGCTTGCGCACCTGTTCTAGTTCTTTCAAATAGGCTTCTTGGGTAGTAATCGTGCGGCTATTATAAGGAGTAAACTCCATGATAGAAAGATAGCGATCGCGCACTGTGTTCGGGAGGTAAGCCATGATGGCTTTGCCGGGAGCAGAACAATGCAAATCGAACGGTTTGCCGGGAGAAAGCACAAAACGAAAAGTATGGTGTCCTTGCGCCTGTTCAATAAAAATCCCCTTTTCATTTCCCAGCACACCGAAACAAGCTGTTTCCTTTACAGCATCACGTAAATCGCGTAAACGAGGCAAAACAGTTTCAAGCAAATTATGTTCATTCAGCGACCGGAAACCCAGCGTAAGCATCTTGCGAGAAAGGCTGTAACGCTTGGTGTCTTCATTATACAATAGATAATTCAAACGAACCAACGTATTTAATATACGGTAGGCAGTTGTTTGGGATATATCGAGCACAGACTTAATTTCCTGCAAAGTTTCTCCTGCTGGATGGAGCGACAAATACTCCAGCACAGCGATACCTTTTTCCAGATTAGGCACCTTATAGCTTTCATCCGTCTTTTCCACATTTAACACAGTGCTTTCCATATATGAAATAATGTTTCAGATTTATATCAAATATAAGAGCAGACGATTAAAGATGTGCAAGAAGTATGCAAAAATACGTTAAGTGTGTTGTATAGCATACACTAATTAATTTAACATCCCCATTGGATAGAGAGCAACCACGCTAAAATTTAATGAAAAAGATAGGATGTTTTACCTTTTTGCCTATATACTATTATGCTTTTGAGCCAGCTCGTAATTGATTTTCACCATGCTTGAATTTAATTTTGAGCCTGCTCAAAATAGATTTCGAGCTTGCCCAAACGCATAATAATACGTAATAATTTGAACTAACTATTGGTATCGAAAGTACTAATCGTTCGGACAAATGAATGAATGAGTCCTTAGTTTTTGCTGGTCATAATATCCAGTACCAACCGATCTGTTCCTTCCATGCCGACAGAGCCGATGGAAGTTAGGTTAAGGATAGATTTATCTACACTCTCATCAATAATGCCTTCTACAGAGGTGACCACTTTGTTTTCCATCGCCATCAGGGCGGAAAGCATGGCGGTGGATACGCCGCTGGATACCTTCATGGCGCAACTGGGCTTGGCGCCATCGCAGATCATGCCGGTGATATTACCAATCATATTTTTAATGGCATAGGACACTTGCGCACAACTCCCCCCCATCAGGTAGGTGATGCCACAACTAGCACCCGTAGCTGCCACCACGCAGCCGCATAGAGCGGATAGGCGCCCCAAGCTTTGCTTGATATAAATCACCATCAGATGGCTCAACATCAGGGCGCGCGTCAACTGTTCCTCGGAGGCGTGCATATCTTCGGCAAACGAAACGACCGGCAACGTGGCGGCAATGCCTTGATTGCCGCTACCGGAGTTACTCATAACAGGGATCATAGCACCGTCCATACGGGCATCGCAAGCGGCAGCGGTCAGAATCAGCATGTGGGTATAAGGGGAGTCGCCCATAAACTTACGGCCGAATGCGCCAGAGACGGTTTTGCTTACCGCATGACCGAAATGTCCCTTCATAGAGGCCTGAGCAGCACTTTTATTCACCTCGGCAGTGTGGCGAATAAAAGCAATCTCGTCTAACGGCATTTCGGTAGCAAACTGATAGACGACGTCGAACGAGAGTTTGAGCGCATCATCTTCACTCTCCTCATGGGTAGTGGTGGAGGACTGGCGCAGGTCGGTCAGCACGACTCCGTTCTTTTCTACATATATAATATGTGTATGTTCGTGGCTGATGATGGCGCAAGCATGATCCGTCCCGGCATAGCTATGCACTTCGATGTAGAGCTTGTCCACCTCTTCCTTGAGCGAAATATGGATGTTTTTAGATGTTACCATTGCTTTGGCAGCCACCAGCCCTTCCGGATTCATATCGCGCAACACCTCCAGACCATATGCTGATTTACCAATGATGGAGCCTAAGGCGATGGCAATGGGAAGACCCACCATCCCTGTTCCGGGAATACCTACGCCCATCGCATTTTTAAGAATATTGGCACTGAGGAGAACTTCTGTCCTTTCCGGACAAACACCTAATACTTCGGCTGCTTTGGCGGCAGCTAGTGCTACGGCAATCGGCTCGGTACAGCCAATTGCGGGGATCACTTCCCGGTGAATAAGCGCAATGATTTGTGCTTTTGTAGTATTATCCATGGTTACGACGTTTTACGTTGATTAATCTGACGGCAAAGATAATGAATTATTCGTACTTTTGTCTGCTGAAACAAAAGCATCCATCGAATGACAAATCATATACTTCCACCTCTGGCTGACTTGCAACGACAGCACAAACTCCTGCAACAAGAATATGCCTACGAGAAGGAAACCTACCGCCAACAGTCCGAGCGCACCGGTATCCTAAAGAAGAAACAACAGGGCGTCTGCTGGCATCCCGTCCTGCTTGGGCGAAGTTACTACAACTCCTTGAACCAGTTGGTAGTCGAGATAGAAAGAAGGGAGGACAGAGAGATAGAACACAACTTCGAATATGGCCGCCCCGTCTGCTTCTTTACCACCGATACGGGAGGCAAACTGCGCTACCTGAACTTTACGGCAACCATCAGCTACGTGCAAGAAGACCGGATGGTCGTAGCCCTTCCCGCCCCCGCAGCTCTGGCGGAAGTAACCGCCACACGCGATCTGGGTGTGCAGCTCTACTTCGACGAGACCAGCTACACCACCATGTTTGCTGCCCTCAGCGAAGTGATGAAGGCAAAGGAAGGTCGCTTGGCTCACCTCCGCGAAGTGCTCTTGGGACGCCTACCGGCGGAACAGCGAAGCCTCTTCCCCGTCCGCTTCCCTTGGTTAAACGCCACACAGGACGCAGCCGTCAACCAAGTACTGGCAGCCAAGGATGTCGCCATCGTACACGGTCCTCCGGGAACGGGTAAGACCACAACCCTCGTCGAGGCTATCTACGAAACCCTTCACCGCGAAAACCAAGTGATCGTCTGCGCACAGAGCAACACAGCGGTAGACTGGATCGCCGAGAAACTGACCGACCGCGGCATCCCTGTCCTCCGCATCGGAAACCCCACGCGGGTAAACGACAAAATGCTCTCCTTTACCTACGAAAAGCGTTTCGAAGCGCATCCCGACTACGCCGAGCTATGGAGCATCCGCAAAGCCATCCGCGAAACGCAGTCTGCCCTCCGCCGCAAGAGTGCCGGCGAACGAGAGACAGCACGTAACCGCCTCTCGCGCCTTCGCTTTCGCGCAACGGAACTGGAGGTACAGATAGACAACGACCTCTTCAACGAAGCACGCGTAATAGCCTGCACCCTCGTCGGAGCCGCCAACCGCGTGCTTACCAACCGCCACTTTAGCACCCTCTTTATTGACGAAGCGGCACAAGCGCTGGAGGCTGCTTGCTGGATCGGCATCGGCAAGGCCGACCGCGTTATCCTAGCAGGCGACCATCAGCAGCTCCCCCCTACTATTAAATGTATAGAAGCCGCCCGCGGCGGATTGGATCACACACTGCTGGAGAAGGTGGCGACAGGCAAACCCGAAGTCGTCTCGTTACTGACCGTACAATATCGCATGCACGATGACATCATGCGCTTTCCCTCCCGCTGGTTCTATCACGGCAAGCTACAGTCGGCACCTGAGGTGAAACATCGCGGCATCCTAGAATACGACACCCCGATGGTCTGGATCGACACCAACACCGATACGGACGACACCGGCGAACAGCAGCAGGGCGAAGGCATGAGCCGCCTCAACAAGACCGAAGCAGAGCAACTGGTCAGCAACCTTAAAAGTTATGTAGAAAAGATCGGCAAGGAACGTGTATTGGACGAAGGCATCGACTTCGGCCTCATCTCTCCTTACAAAGCACAGGTGCATTACCTTCGCAACCTGATCCGCTCAAACGACTTCTTCAAACCTCTGCGCCGCCTCATCACTATCCATACCGTGGACGGCTTTCAGGGACAGGAGCGAGACGTGATCCTCATCAGCCTCGTCCGCTCGAACGAGCAGGGGCAGATCGGCTTCTTAGGCGACCTACGCCGGATGAACGTAGCCATCACCCGTGCCCGCATGAAGCTCATCATCATCGGAGACGCTACCACCCTGACACGCCATGCTTTCTATCGCGAGCTCTATGCCTACATCGCCGGACTGTAATCCGGAAGCAGACTATTTCAAACAAAACCGCGCCAAGATAGAAAAGAGGGAAAAAACATTCTGTATATTTGTATCGGATTATAAAAACACAAAGGTTATGAAGTATAAGTTATTAGTTTTGGATGTGGACGGGACATTGCTCAATGACAAAAAAGAGATTACCCCGCGTACACTGGCTGCCCTGCTGAAAGTACAGCAAATGGGGCTACACATCGTGCTGGCTTCCGGCCGGCCAACCTACGGCGTCATGCCTCTGGCTCAGATGCTGGAACTGCATCACTACGGCGGCTTTGTCCTCTCCTACAACGGAGGGCAAATACTGAACGCACAGACAGGAGACCTACTTTTCGAAAAGAAAATTGATCGGGAGATGCTCCCTTACATAGACAAGAAGGCGAAAAAGAACGACTTCGCCATCTTTACCTACCTAAAAGACTCCATCATCACCGACAAACCGAACAACCCCCATATACAAAAGGAGGCCGAACTAAACAAAATGCAGATCGTCCGGACAGAGAACTTCCCCGAGACCATCGACTTCGAGCCCTGCAAGTGCGTGCTGGTGGGCGACGACGAGGAATTGCTCCTCGGATTGGAAAACCATTGGGCTAAACGCCTTGCCGGTACTTTGGACGTATTCCGCTCGGAAACCTACTTCCTCGAGGTGGTGCCCCCCTTCATAAATAAAGGTAACACACTCGGCGTATTGCTGGAGATGCTCAAGGTACTGCCCGAAGAGGTAATCGCCATCGGAGATGGTGTGTGCGACGTCAGCATGCTTCAGCTAGCAGGCCTCGGTATCGCGATGGGAAACGCACAGGATTCGGTAAAAGCTTGCGCCGACTACGTCACCGCCTCTAACGAGATGGACGGTGTAGCCTTGGCGGTGGAACAATCCGTCATCGCCCGCATCCGCCCAGCCGAAATTCCACTCGACCAACTAAACGCACGCGGACAGCATGCCCTGATGGGCAATCTCGGCATCCAATATACCTACGCTTCCGAGGAGCGTGTGGAGGCAACCATGCCGGTGGACGAGCGTACCCGCCAGCCCTTCGGCATCCTGCACGGCGGCGCCACCCTCGCACTGGCCGAAACCGTTGCCGGACTGGGTTCCATGATCCTCTGCAAGCCAGACGAGATTGTCGTAGGGATGCAGGTCAGCGGTAACCACATGTCCTCCGCCCACGAGGGAGACAGCGTACGCGCCGTCGGCACCATCATCCACAAAGGACGCTCCTCGCACGTATGGAACATCGACGTCTTTACCTCCACGGACAAACTAGTCTCCTCCATACGCGTTGTAAACAGCATACTAAAGAAGAGATGACGCAAGAGGAGACACACTACCAAAGCGTCATCGACACCTTGATCAGACAGAACCGCAGCTTTGCCATCTACAGACAACCAGGGGAACAACAACCCCACTTTGTGATGCAAGCCTCCGGTTCTGCCTGTTTGTTTAACAGCATGGAGGAGCTAAACGGACAAAGCGGATACGTCATCGCCCCCTTTCGGGTGACGGCAGACTGTCCCATCCTACTGATCCGTCCCGATATCACCGAACTACAATCAGCAAAGACATCGGATGACGGCACTACCTCTCTAGAAGAGATCGACGAGACTGAGACCACCCCCTACGCCGACGCCTTCGCCCGCTTCATCCGCCCCGTCAAGGAGGGCCGATTCCGTAAGCTTGTCCTCTCACGAAAGCTCACGATAAAGCGAACAGAGGGCTTCTCACCGGCAGAGGCCTTCTTCACAGCATCGGAAAGATACACGCGCTCCTACGTGTACCTCTGCCACACGCCCATTGCCGGGACATGGCTGGGCGGCACACCGGAGATTTTACTGTCCGGTGAGGCCGGACGTTGGCAAACCGTCGCTCTAGCCGGTACACAACCCCTCGCCGCAGACGAAATTTTGCCTACGGAATGGGATACCAAAAACCGCGAAGAGCAGCGCCTCGTGGCATCCTACATTGAGGAGCAACTTGCCACACTTGGCATCCGCCCCACCCGAGAGGGGCCTTACACCGTACGTGCCGCCGCGCTGGCACACCTACGAAGCGACTTCCATTTCGCCTTACCGGACAACCGGACATTGGGCGACGTCCTTGCCCTCCTCCATCCTACACCCGCCGTATGCGGATTGCCCAAAGAGGAGGCCTACCACTTCATCACCCGTCACGAGGGATACGACCGCCGCTACTACTCAGGCTTCATCGGACAGCTTGAGCCGGAGGGACGCACCGACCTCTACGTCAACCTGCGCTGCATGTGCATCGGGCAAAGGCAACTCACGCTCTACGCAGGCGGAGGTCTACTAGCCTCGTCTACCCTCAACGCGGAGTGGCAGGAGACAGAATACAAAATGCAAACCATGTTAGGTATTACGCAATAATAGAACAACAACATTATGTACACAGACAAGAAAAACATACTGCAACTCGTTGCCCTCCTCAAAGAGCACGGTGTAAAGAAGATCGTACTTTGCCCCGGTAGCCGCAACGCGCCTATTGTGCACACACTGGCCACACACCCAGACTTCACCTGCTATCAGGTGACGGACGAGCGAAGCGCCGGCTTCTTCGCCCTCGGCTTGGCGCTGCATGGCGGACAGCCGGCCGCCGTATGCTGCACCTCCGGCACGGCGCTGCTCAACCTCCACCCCGCCGTGGCGGAGGCCTACTATCAGCAAGTGCCCCTCGTCGTCATCTCCGCCGACCGACCGACCGCCTGGATCGGACAGATGGACGGGCAGACCCTGCCCCAGCCGGACATATTCGGCCCGCTAGTCAAAAAGTCGGTCAATCTGCCTGAAGTCATGAATGACGAAGACGAATGGCACTGCAACCGCCTTGTAAACGAAGCCTTGCTGGAACTTAGCCACCACGGGAAGGGACCGGTACACATCAACGTACCCATCTCCGAACCTCTCTTCCAATTTACCACCGAAGAGCTGCTCCCCGTGCGCGTCATCACCCGCTATCAAGGGCTAAACATCTACGACAGGGAATATAATACGCTCATTGAGCGCCTCAATAATTACGGTAAGCGCATGATCGTTGTCGGGCAAATGAGCCTCATCTATCTCTTCGAGAAAAAATACGCCAAGTTGCTCTACAAGCACTTTGCTTGGCTAACGGAACACACTGGAAACAAGACCGTGCCTGGTATCCCCGTCCGAAACTTCGACGCCGCCCTCTACGCCCTCACCGACGAGACACAGAGCGAGATGACGCCCGAACTACTCATTACCTACGGCGGCCACATCGTGTCGAAGCGCCTCAAGAAATTCCTCCGCCAACACCCGCCGAAGGAGCATTGGCACGTGGCAGCAGACGGAGCTGTGGCCGACTTATACGGCTGCCTGACCACCGTCATCGAGATGGATCCCTTCGAGTTTCTCGAAAAGATAGCCTACCTGATGGAGAATAAGACGAGCGAATACCCCCGTCTTTGGGAGCAACGCACCAAGGCACTACCCGTACCCGCCCTGCCCTACTCCGAAATGGCAGCTATCGGGGCACTCATCGCCGCCCTGCCCACGCCCTCCGCACTCCATCTGGCCAACAGTTCCACCGTGCGCTACGCTCAACTCTTCCCTCTACCCGACGAAGTAGAAGTATGCTGTAACCGCGGGACGAGCGGCATTGAAGGCTCACTATCCACCGCCATCGGCTATGCCACCGCTTCAGACAAGATAAACTTTATAGTGATAGGCGATCTGAGCTTCTTCTACGACATGAACGCGCTCTGGAACGGATACCTCGGAACAAACCTACGCATCCTGCTGCTTAACAATGGCGGAGGAGAGATATTTGAAGCACTGCCCGGCCTCAAAATGACAGGAGAGACGCACCGCTTCGTCACCGCCGAGCACACCACCTCAGCCACCGGCTGGGCTACGGAGCGCGGCTTCGCCTACCTCAGTGCACACAATGAGGAGGAACTGCGAGCGGCCATTACCGCCCTTGCCGATCCCTCCCCACAGGCAAAGCCGCTGCTGCTCGAAGTCTTTACCAACCGCACAGAAGACGTACGCCTACTGAAAGAATATTACCATCAATTAAAACAAGAATAGACATGTCAACAACAAGAGAATGGACAACCATCAAAGAATATGAAGAGATTCTGTTTGATTTCTATCACGGCATAGCCCGCATCACCATCAACCGCGAGCGCTATCGTAACGCCTTCACCCCCACCACGACAACGGAGATGAGCGACGCCCTCTACATCTGCCGCGAGCGTCCGGACATCTGTGTGATTATACTGACCGGTGCCGGCGATACTGCCTTCTGCGCCGGAGGAGATATGAACGTAAAAGGACACGGAGGCTATGTGGGCAAAGACGGAGTTGCCCGCCTCAACGTGCTGGACGTGCAGAAGCAGATCCGGTCGATGCCCAAGCCAGTCGTTGCGGCGGTAAACGGCTTTGCGATTGGGGGTGGACACGTGTTGCACGTCGTCTGCGACCTCACCATCGCTTCCGATAATGCCATCTTCGGTCAGACCGGCCCGCGTGTGGGCAGCTTCGACGCCGGCTTCGGCTCTTCTTATTTAGCCCGCATCGTGGGCCAGAAGAAGGCACGCGAGATCTGGTTTCTCTGCCGTAAATACACGGCGCAAGAGGCATTAGACATGGGACTGGTGAACAAAGTGGTTCCGCTGGATAAGCTGGAAGATGAATACGTAGAGTGGTCTGAAGAGATGATGCTGCTCAGTCCGCTCGCCCTGCGCATGATCAAAGCCGGACTGAACGCCGAGCTGGATGGCCAAGCCGGCATTCAAGAGCTGGCCGGAGACGCGACAATGCTCTATTACATGACCGACGAGGCACAGGAAGGTGGCAAAGCTTTTCTCGAGAAACGCCGCCCTCGCTTCGAAGATTACCCCAAGTTCCCATGATGCCGCACTATCACCTGCAGATCGTGCCCCGCACCCTGCACTTCAAGCAAGCGGCCGGCACTTCGCGAGGTGTCTACACCCTGCGAAACAGCTGGTATGTGCACCTCACGTCCGACGAAGAACCCGGACGCACAGGCATAGGCGAATGTGCGCCGCTGCCCAACCTCAGTTGCGACGATGTGTCGGACTACGGGCAACGATTGTCCGACGCCTGCCAGACGTTCGAGGCTACAGGCAGGCTGGATGTGGAAGCACTCCGCCCCTATCCCTCCATCTTGTTCGGGCTCGAGACGGCTATACGCCATTATCAGACGAACGACTTCGCCCTTTGGGACACCCCCTTCTCGCGCGGAGAAGCCGGCACCCCCATCAACGGACTCATCTGGATGGGGCCGCAACACGCCATGCTGGAACAGATCAAAAAGAAGCTGGAGGCAGGCTTCAACTGCATCAAGCTCAAGATAGGCGCCATCAATTTCGATGATGAGATAGACCTCCTTCATTACATCCGCCGCCGATTCAGCCCCAAAGACATCGAGCTGAGGGTAGACGCCAATGGCGCCTTCACCCCCGCCGATGCCATGAAGAAGCTCGAAAGACTCGCCAAAATGAAACTGCACTCCATCGAGCAGCCCATACGCGCCGGGCAATGGGAAGAGATGGCTCGCCTCGCCGCCCGCAGCCCCCTGCCCATCGCGCTGGACGAGGAGCTGATCGACCACAACACACCGGCGGAGAAAGCAGTCCTGCTGGACGCCATCCGCCCGCAATACATCATCCTCAAACCCTCACTCGTCGGTGGATTCGTCGGCTCGGAGGAGTGGATCGGCGAGGCCGCCCGTCGCAACATCGGTTGGTGGGCAACGAGCGCACTCGAGTCGAACATCGGCCTTAATGCCATCGCCCAATGGTGCGCAACGCAGAATAACCCGCTGCCGCAAGGACTGGGCACGGGAGCTTTGTTTACAGATAATATAGATCTGCCGCTCGTCGTCGTCGGAGGTTCGCTGTGGTACAAAGAAAAGAAGTAAAGCATGGAAAAGAGACCAACGATCATAACCCCCACAGCCCTTACAGCCGCCTTCCGGAATGAGCTGGAAACCTTCCTCACGGAATGGACAGACACATCGGAGACTGTGACAGTGCATACCTCCGGCTCCACCGGGACGCCCAAACCATACACCGTCCGCAAAGAGCAGATGCGCCAAAGCGCCCTTCAAACGGCCGCATACCTCAACCTTCGAGCGGGTGAGGCAGCGCTTCTCTGTATGCCCCTCCGATACATCGCCGGCAAGATGATGGTCGTCCGCGCCCTCGTCAGCGGTCTGCGCCTCGTCGTCGTCAGCCCCGGCGGCCGTCCGCTCAAAGAGATGGACGAATGGATCGACCTTGCCGCCATGATTCCCCTCCAAGTCTATAACAGCCTTCGCGTGCCTGAAGAGCGCAGGCGCCTTGCCCGCATCAGACGGCTTATCATCGGGGGCGGTGCTATCGACGCAACACTCGAGGCCGAGATCCGCACCCTGCCAAACCCCGTCTACTCCACGTATGGCATGACGGAGACCCTCTCCCACATCGCCCTCCGCCGCCTGAACGGACCAGACGCCTCCGCCGCCTATACGCCCCTCCCTTCCGTCCGCCTCAGCCTCACACCAGACGATGCGTTAGTGATAGACGCTCCGATGGTCTGTAGCGAAAGGTTGGTGACAAATGACATCGCCCGCCTCCTTCCGGACGGTAGCTTCATCATTTTAGGTAGAAAAGACAACACCATCAACACAGGTGGCATTAAAGTGCAGGCTGAAACGGTAGAAGCAATACTCCGCCCCTACATTACGACCCCATTTGCCATCACTGCCCGACCGGATGCACGCCTTGGCGAATCTGTTGTACTACTCGTAGAGGCACCTGTGGATACAACTTCCCTCAGCGTACTGCTAACCCATCTCTTTCCGGGTTATGACAGACCGAAGCAGATTGTCACAGTCTCCTCCCTCCCCCTCACCGGCAATGGTAAAATAGACAGGGCAACCTGCCGACGAATCGTAACAGAGTAAGTCATTCATCCGAAC
This sequence comes from Tannerellaceae bacterium, assembly GCA_036654795.1. Taxonomy (GTDB): domain Bacteria; phylum Bacteroidota; class Bacteroidia; order Bacteroidales; family Tannerellaceae; genus JAVVRI01. The sequence continues at coordinate 11,512 of JAVVRI010000002.1, read as the reverse complement.
TATTAGTACTTTTGATGCCAATCGTTAGTTCAAAACATACAAATCGAGAAGCTTTGATCATCTGCGCTGGCAGCACACTACTGCTTTCCTCCCGAAAACGTGTGCCCTGTCCGATTAAAGGGTTGCAATTTCAGGTAGGTGACAGAACGCCATAACCATTCAAGCGGTCCGTATAGATAACATTTCAACCAATATTTACTCACAACCACTTGCAAGGCATAAACAATCAACGCCAGTGCGAATACTGCTGTTGTTCCCCAGTGACCGAATATAGAGCCGCAGCCCCACGCCGAGAATAGCAGGCAGCCGATAACGCTCTGCATCTCATAATTTGTCAAGCCCATTCGTCCGTATGGAGAAATTACGTTCAAACATCTTCCGATGCTTTTAATTTGATAAAGCGTAATAAATCCCATGGACAGCGCTCCGGAGAAAAGTGCACTTTTAATGTCAATCAGAGCCATTGTTGCCAATAGCGAAGCGTCTAGGTTGCCATCTCTTATCCCAGTCATAAACATACGGTTTGACGGAGGTTCAGGTAAAAGGCCAAGGATTATATTGATTGCTACAATTGCAACAACAAAGCTGACAAATAGAATCCCGTTTCGCCGTCTTTGTAAGTGAACCTCCTCGAAAAAGCGCAAACGTCCGACTATAAATCCAAAGATAAAGAGAGCCAGCGTAAGGTATCCGCGCCCATAAAAGCCGAATTGATAATTCATCTTCCCCTGCAATCCTCTTGTCAGATTCTCTTTTGCCGAGTTCAGAAATGAAGGTTCTTCTCTCCGTTGCGTTGAAGATTGCATCGAAGGGCGGGTTTCAGTGTTCACTACCTGCTCTGTTTTTACGCTCATCAACTCGTAAGTCGCTGTTGTTATACGTGGAACGCCAACGAGTAAAAGTAATATTAAAAGAATGAGTGTCCGGTTTCGCACTCTGTAAAGAGCCACCATCAACACCCCAAACACAGCATAAATAGACAGTATGTCGCCTGTATAGAAACAGTTTCCCACCATTCCGATAATGAACAGTATCGCCATACGCCACAGGAAACGTTGGCGAAAATCAACTCCTTTCTTTGCCGCGGAATCCATCTGTATAAAAAAGCTTAATCCAAACAGAAATGCAAAAATATTAATAAACTTTCCCATGATCACATTCCTCAGCAGCCATTGGATGATTGCATCCATTTCTGGAAAGAGAGCCTCCCCTGCTTCTACTGCCGAAAATGAAAAAATACCGTAATGTTGCAGCATATGCGTAACGATTACACCCAGCAGAGCAAATCCTCTTAAAGCATCAATAACTGTAATTCGACGGAGGGGAATGGTGATAGCTTTTTCTTGTTTCATTCTTTTATGATTTTTATGCTGCAAAATTAGGGACTACCCCAAGGTTGAACAATAGACGAATTACGGTTTCAGCAACCAAATTCACTGATTATACTTTCATACCAATCAACCATCCACCAAAAAAGCCACATCCAGAGCAAGACCGTAAAGAATAATGATGTATATTTGTTGAATTAAAACAAATAACCATGAGACGACCAGCCGAAGAGGTAACCGAATTGTTGCCCAAAGCCGCCGACTTTATTGTAGCTATAGAAACCATTATCAACGAACAAGTAAATCTTAAATAATAACTTAATGAAGCAGATTAACACTATTCTTCTCTCGCTACTCGCCCTCTCGTCAGCATACGGACAGAGCGGGGAGAGTTGTCGGACGCCGCAGGATCCGACCATTCAACATCAACAGCATTACGCCGGCTTCGACTGCGTGACGTTGCTGGACAGTACCTCTGTCAATGTACAGCCAACCGGCTCAGGCACCTTTGCCGTCTGCCGGACGTTTAAAGTAATGACCACAGCCGGAGCAGTGGCCAATAGGATTATCAAGTACGACTACGATCCGCTGACGGCCTACGCCTCCTTCGGGCGGGCTACGATCTATCGTGCCAATGGCGACGTGGTCAATCTGGACGTAACGGCAGCCAAGGATTATGCCGCCCCTGCCCGCGCCATCTATTGGGGGGCGCGCCAGATCATGCTCGAAGTGGGACGCCTTGAGCCGGGCGACATCGTGGACTACCGGATCGACAAGAAAGGTTTCACTTACGCCTTGCTGACCGGGACAGAGACGGGAGACGATGATTCCCGCTTCATCCCTCCGATGCAAGGACAATTTTACGACATCGTGCCCTTCTGGGCAACAGAGCCGACAGTGCGCAAAGTCTATCGCGTCTCCATCCCGATGGAGAAGGAGATGCAGTTCCAATTCTATCAAGGCGAGTGCGCCTCCTCGATGCGCTACGAAGAGGGACGAAAGGCCTACACCTTCGCAACGAACGACCTGATGCCCGTCCGACAGGAGCCCAACATGGTCGGTCTTTTCGATGCCGCGCCGAAGCTTATGATGAGCTCTACCCCCCGCTGGCAGGACAAATCACTTTGGTTTAACAAGGTGAATGAAGACTATAAAAGCTTTGCCGCCCTGCCCGAAGCACAGAAGAAGGTGGACGAGCTGATCAAAGGTAAGACCACTGAGATGGAGAAGATAGCCGTCCTCACCCACTGGGTAGCAGACAACATCCGCTACTCCGGCATCTCGATGGGCAAAGGCGAAGGCTTCACGCTGCATAACACGAAGATGAACTATACCGACCGCGCCGGCGTCTGCAAGGATATTGCCGGAACACTAATCTCCTTCCTCCGCATGGCGGGCTTCGAAGCCTACCCCGCCATGACGATGGCAGGTAGTCGCGTGGAAAGCATTCCTGCCGACCACTTCAACCACTGTGTGGCCGTGGTCAAACTGTCCAACGGTACCTATACCCCACTCGATCCGACGTGGGTTCCCTTCTGCCGCGAGCTCTGGAGCAGCGCCGAACAGCAACAGAACTACCTGCCGGGTGTACCCGAAGGGTCTGACCTCTGCCTCACTCCCGTCTCGGCTCCAGAGAACCACTACCTGCGCATTAAGGCGAACAACAAACTGAACGCCGAAGGCACCTTGAACGGACAGTTCACCATCACCGCCGAAGGTCAATCGGACAGCAACATCCGCCGCATGTTTACTCTCGGTTGGCAGAGCGACTGGCAGAATATGCTGGAAAAACAGCTGCTCTCCGTCAGTCCCAACGCCCGTCTGCTACGGGTGGATTATGGTAAGAACCCGAAAGACTATCAGGCTGGTCCGATCCAAATCACCTTTACCTACGAGATACCCGGCTACGCCATTGTCGGCAAGGAAGAGCTGATGTTTAAGCCAATGGTGATGAACAATCTTTATAATAGCGTACGCTCTTACCTGCGCATCAATACCAATCTGAAGGAACGCCAATACGGCTTTAAGGACGCTTGCTCCCGCCTCGTGGAGTTGGACGAAACCATCCAACTGCCCAAAGGCTACACCCTGCTGAATGCCTCCAAGGCAGATAGCAAGCAGAGCAGCGCGGCAGACTTTGAAGGCTCGCTGGCTCAAACAGCCGACCGCATCGTGCTGCAACAAAAGCTCTCCCTCAAGAAACGCGTCTATGAGCCCTCCGACTGGGATGGTTTCCGCACGGCGGTCAATGCGCACAAGGCTTACAGTGACTATCTAATCATTAAGAAATAAGAAGACAATGACGAAAAACAACTATACATCCGCACTCTTTCTCTGCCTCCTTCTGCTGATGACCGCAACGGCCACTGCACAGGAAGCCTGCTATGACAAACTCCAGAAAACGTATACACTGCATGCCGACGGCAGTCAGGAATATCGCTGCAACACGGAGCTTACCCTCTTTACGCACACCGCAATGAACAGCACGTTTGGCGAGAGCTTCATCACCTATAACCCCGAGTTCCAAGAGTTGAAGATTCATTCCTCCTACACCCGGCAAAAAGATGGAAGCATCGTCAAGACACCGGACAATGCCTTCGTAGAAGTCTTACCCCGCGCTGCAGCCGATGCCCCCGCTTGGAATCATCTAAAGGAGATGGTCGTTGTGCATACCGGTCTCGAACTAGGTGCTACCATCTATCTGGACTACTCCATCCTGACCCGGCCAGGCTACCTGACTGAGCTGGACATCTACGAGAACCTGCAACAGCCTGTGCCGGTAAAGGAATGCACCGTCACCCTAAACCTCCCCGAAGGCAAACCGAGCCATTACGCCCTGAAAGGCGCCGCCACTCAGCCCAAAGTAACTACTGTGGACGGCATGAAACAGATCTGTTGGAGACTACGCAACCTCACGGCTCTCCCTCGCGAGTATCAAGCAAAGAGCACTCAGCTACTGACAGCTACGACTTACGCTTCACCTGCCGCATCACTAAAAACGCTGCTTGCCCAGTTCACACCGGCCGGCGACGCCCAACTGCTCACTATTGCCGAATCGCTGACCGAAGGGAAAACGACGGAGATGGAAAAGGTGGAAGTGATCCATAACTACGTGCAGAACCAGTTTGGCAAGTGTGCACTCAATCTGCAAGGAAGCTATTACCGCCTTCGTCCGGCCAATGACGTAATCAATTCCGCCTATGCCACGGAAGCAGAAAAAGCTAACCTGATAAGTGGTCTGCTGATAGCTGCCGGGATACAAGCCGAGGTCGTCGCCTCCTATAACACCCAGCTCCCTGCCGAGGCTTTGGGACTAAGCGCCATCGACGAACTGTTCGTCCTTGCCAAAGCAGACGGTAACACTTGCACACTTACCACAAGAAATGCAAAATCTGCTGATGCCGTATGGACTGGCAACCAAGGACATCAACTCAGCCTGACACGCGCTGGAGAAGTCGTTACGCTGCCCACTCACCACACCAATATACATAGCCAAGCCGTCATCACCCTAACAACAGAGAAAGCCGTAGCCAAAATAACCGCCACCATCGGTAAAGAGCTAGTGCCCTATTATGGCGACAACGCTGCCACCCTGACCGGTGCCGGTAAAGAGGCTACGATGGTGCGCAAGGGTAATGACGTAATCTATACCTATACCACTGAAGAGGCGCTGAAGGAGACGGCTGGTTATGTGCTGGTTTCTCTTCCCGACCTGCCTCTCTGCTTGACGCATTCACCTTTCGTGGCATCCAACAGCAGCCGCCAAACCTCCCTCCGCCTCCCCTATCTGGCAACGGAACAGATGGAATACAGCATCCAACTGCCCGAAGGAATGAAGCTAGCCACTCCTGTCGGCACACGAAAGATAGACAACGCCACAGGCAACCTGACAATCACGATCGGCCAGACAAGCAACACCGTTACCGTCAGCCGCCAGATTGTGCTCAAAGAGCAGACCATCACGCCGGCTCTCTTTCCTGCCTTCCGCACATTGATAAACCATTGGACAGATGTAAACGGAACGCAGTTGCTTATTCATTCCAAATAAGGTAAACCTAATAATCCGGTCTTTATGAAAACACTAAAGTATGTACTTGCCGCTCTGGTGCTCCACTGCACTAGTACCTCCTTAGAGGCGCAAAGCATCGCGCTCAGCATATATCCTGAGCCGCAGGAGGTCGTTATGTCTAATCAACTGTACACGCCGCCATCCGGCTATCGGTTGAAAGGGATGGACAATCCTGATGTAGATGCCATCCGGTTAATCCACGAAGTGTTGCCTATTGTAAATAAAGGCAAATCCCTCCCCTTGGAGATACGCGCCTTGAAAGAAAAGACACCACAAATGCTACGCTCCGGTGCTTATCGCCTGACCATCACGAAAAGAGGGATCACGATTGAGATAGCAGACAGCCGCTCCCTGTTCTATGCCGCCCAGACCCTAAAACAAATGGCGGGACGCAATGAGGAAGGTAAACGCACACTACCACTCTGTACGGTGACGGACTATCCTGACGTTACCTACCGCGGCACGGTAGAAGGCTTTTACGGTACTCCTTGGAGTCAAGCTGATCGCATCGAGCAGCTTCGCTTCTACGGTAAAGTAAAAATGAATACATATATTTATGGTCCTAAAGACGACCCCTACCACAGTTCTCCCTCTTGGCGCGAACCCTATCCGGCCAAGCAGGCTGCTCAGATAAGCGAACTGACCGCCGAGGCAGCACGCAACAAAGTGGACTTCGTATGGGCTGTCCATCCGGGTAAGGACATTCAATGGACACTGGAAGATAGCAGCGCTATCCTCGTTAAGTTCAAAAAGATGTACGATCTGGGTGTACGTTCGTTTGCCGTCTTCTTCGACGACATCTCCGGCGAAGGGACACGTGCCGAAAAGCAAGTAGGCCTCATGAACTACATACAGAAAGAGTTCATCGCGCAAAAAGAAGACCTATTGCCTCTGATTATGTGCCCAACCGAGTATGAACGCGATCTGGCAAAGGGCGATTATCTGGATATTCTGGGCACACAACTCGATCCGGCTATCCGCGTGATGTGGACAGGAGACCGCGTGGTGGACGACATCACGCGCGAAGGGGTGGAATGGGTGAATGCACGCATCCATCGGCCGGCTTTTATCTGGTGGAACTTTCCGGTAAACGACTATTGCCGCGATCATCTGTTGATGGGGCCGGCTTATGGGCTGGACACAGAGATTGCGGAATCCATTTCCGGCTTCGTGTCCAATCCGATGGAGCATGCAGAAGCTTCGAAGGTAGGCATCTTCAGTGTTGCTATGTATGGTTGGAACATGCAGAGCTACGATCCAGCAAAAGCTTGGGAAACGGCTTGCCAGACAATCATGCCAGAAGCACCACTAGCCTTCCGTACGTTCGCTGAGCACAACACCGATCCGGGACCAAACGGACACCTATATCGCCGCGACGAGTCTGTTCGCATCAAACCACAAGTAGATGCCTTCCTGGCAGGATATAAAACAGGTCAATTCCGCGAAACAGATGCCAACCAAATTGGTACGCTCTTCATGCAAATCAACATGGCTCCGGCTATGATCTATAGCCAAAGCACGAACAAACAGATGATTCAGCAAATCAACCCCTGGCTTATCCAGTTCGAACTGCTGGGCAAAACGGGAACTTCCGCTCTGCAAATGGCACATGCCTGCTATCAGAAAGACCACGCCAACACCTGGCAATGCTACCAAGAAGTAACCGCCCTGATGGACAGCATGAAGCAGATTAACCACTTCTTCAATCAATCCTCACTTCAAAGAGGCATCAAAACGGGATCACGCGTGCTATATCCATTCATCACAGAAGTATACCGGCTAACAGGTAAAAGCCTGCTCTCTACCTCGGAAAGCTCGTCCGAAGAGGTAAAGGTAAACATTCGCTCCACCCTGACAAACGTAAATCAAATGAAGCACCAGCCGCTTATGGAAGATGAGAGCACCCTCGCCTATGTACCCGTATTCGAAGTGGTCAAGCTGGAACCAAACCAATACATTGGGCTAGGCTGGGAGATGCAGCGGGACGCAAAGTCATTCAGCTACAACTTGCCACAAAGCAATAAACAGGGACGGACATTCGAATGGTCTGCCGACGGTAAGCAGTGGAATCCCCTCATAGGCATTGCCACCGAAAGCGTCAACGGCATACTAAATCAGATCGACCCCAAAGCACGCTTCATACGCCTGATAAACAAGTCGAACGAAGCCTTCGAGCTCTACGTCACAAATTTTAACGTCACAACTCAGGAAGCTCCGGAGATAAACGAAGCCCTCACGCTGTACGACCAAAATCTGACTACCGCTAAGGTGTTGAAAGAGGGGGAAAAGATAATGATACCCTGCAAGGATGTAGAAGACATCTCGCTCTACCTCTCCGGAGGAAATGAGAGCATCGTCTCCATCACCGGCCTCTCCAAAGCGGATGAGAAACGTATCCTTTATCATGGTTATGCAGGATACATCCACCTCAGCAAAGAGCTGATAGACGACATTGAGAATCTCCAAATCAGCACCATCGGATCATTCCCGGTAAAGATTCACGAGATTGTAAAAGAATAGTACCCCTATCAATCGGACAACCGTCTTCCCTGCCGCCTTTTATAAGACTCGGCAGAGAAGACGGTTGCTCTGGTTTTATAGCTATTCTTTCATCAAAAGAAGAGAAGAAAGAGAGGATAGAACCGCCCCAAACGATCTTTCAGTTTAACCAATCCCAATTTTATCTGCACCCGAACCGTACTTGGACTAATATGGTTTATTTGCGCAATCTCGTCGTAAGTTTTATTATGATAAAGATATTGCACAAAAATATCACGGCATTTTTCAGGTAACGTATCTATTGCCGCACATACTACTTGCTCAAACTCTTTATTTTCAAGATGCTCCAACGGATAGGCATCAGCCATTACCAGCTGCTCATGCTGAGAAAACAGATATTCCTGCACTTCGGAAAGGGGAACCATTTCCATGTGCCGCTCACGTAGGTGATTCAGACTACGATTCTGCACCGCTCGTATCAAATACGCATTCACAGGATAAGTCAAACCGCCACGCTGATTCCACACGTTCAAAAAGACATCATTTACAATCTCCTGCGCCACCTGCGGATTATATACGTATTTGGTTGCCACCGTACATAAATACACATAGTAAGCAGTATATAATTGTTCGAATGCTTTCGAATCGCCTTCATTTACACGAGCTATTATATCTTCATTGATAACTATCACCGACTTATCTTTTATTCTTACTCATTCCGTTCGTGCAAACTTAATAAAATAATCGCACATCCAATCAGGAACAACCAAAATCACGGTTCATTTTTAAAAATATATGCTTAGTTTCAACAATAAACATTTAGCTGAAACTTTTGTTTCATCACGGTGAAACTTTTGTTTCATAGCATTGAAACTTTTGTTTCATCGGTATGAAACTTTTATACGCTTATACCTTTTTTCCATAGGGTATTTCAAAGCTGGGCGATCATATAAGTAGAAACAAGATTATTCACCTTACTAAAAAAACAGACAGTCAAATGAAAGCAATAGGTAAAAAAGCCCTCGGATTCCTTTTAATTGCATGGTTTATAGCCTCAGCCCTGCCCTTGCAAGCACAGGAAAGTGCCGCCTACATCACCATCAGCGGTACGGTAAAAGACAAACAGAGTAAGAAAAGACTGGAAAATGTCAACATCTCCGTCCCCGGAACCAACATCGGGACGGTAACCAATGCAGACGGCGTCTTCTCCATCAAAATAGACAAGCACTTATCCGCAAGGCAAGTGGAAATATCTCATATCGGATTCCTTGATTACCGCATGCCGATAGATAACAAGGAACTATCAACGGTAAACATACAGCTCACCCCCAACGCCAATGTGTTGGACGAAGTCATTGTGCGAGCCAATGATCCTCTCTTGCTCGTAGAAGCAGCCATCCGAAAAATACCGGACAATTACAGCACCAAGGACAATCGGCTGACCGGCTTCTATCGCGAAACAGCTCAAAAAGGGCGCCGATATATCAACCTTTCCGAAGCAGTAATAGACATTTTTAAGACGTCCTATAACGAGAGGATAGACAATGACCGCGTCCAACTATTTAAAGGACGCCGCTTGCTCAGCCAGAAGGCAAGCGACACATTAGTAGTCAAGTTGCTCGGAGGCCCTAACCTCTCCGTTTTTCTGGATGTGGTTAAAAATCCGGATATACTGCTCGATCCGGCAAGCCTATCCTGTTATACTTTTCGCATGGAGGAGGCAACCACGATCGGAAATCGTCCGCATTACGTGATCAGTTTCCAACCGCAAGTCCTACTGCCCTACGCCCTCTATTACGGCAAGTTGTATATTGACAAAGAAAAGCTCGCCTTCAGTCGGGCGGAGTTTAGCCTCAGCATGGACGATCAAAATAAGGCCACGCAAGCTATTCTCAAGAAAAAGCCCTTCGGACTACGCTTCAAGCCAGTAGAAGTCTCCTTCCTCGTAACCTATAAACAACGCGACGAGCGTAGTTACCTCAGCTATATACGTAACGAAGTCCGCTTTAAATGCGATTGGAAACGGAAACTATTCTCCACCAGCTACACCATCATATCTGAAATGGTAGTAACCGATGGAAAGGATCAAAACGTCAGCAAGATTCCCTACAAAGAATCTTTCAAGATAAGCCAGTCACTCTCCGACAAGGTGACCGACTTCATGGATGAAAACTTCTGGGGATCCTATAACATCATCGAACCGACCGAGTCGCTCGAAACAGCCGTCTATAAATTAAAGAAACAGCAAAAATAGCAACAACTGTACTCTACCTCATGATGGATAAAGCAGATATGGAGGGTTACATTCTCAAGTTTCGGAAGTAATTTTTATGCAGTTGAGCGAGCTCCCTCATAGCCCTCAACCTCCGGTTGTCAATCAGAATTTGCGAGAGTAGCCTTGCTGCGTTCTCTTGAGAATCGTGCTTGTCGTTGCTTGGCTGTCAACCCCTGCATATGTGCCAAGGAAGATTGATAACGAAGATTCTCAATAACCATGGCTGCCGCAACAGATATTTGGTGGCTACTTCCAGCATATTCTTGCGAAACTCTTTTTCAAAATCGTAGGAGCTTTTAGCTGCACTGGCAAAGGCCGTCGCGGCACTGATACCTATACCGCTGAATACATCGAAAGAGGTTATCTGTCCAGCCATAGCCTTAATGATACCCTTTGCTTCCCGACGACCTTCATACAGACCCGCATTGTCTATTCCTGTTGCTGCGTAAAGAGCGCCGTCACGATTTCTTATTCCCATAACTGTTTATAGTAAAATATAAATTAAGGAGTAAATAAATTGATAATTCATTGACGATAAACAAATGTTTATCTATCTTTGTAGAGTCAAGATCTTTTAGATGGAAGATAACCATGAAGAGCTAAAAGCTCAGATAGAACACGAAAAGAGAAATCTTCTGTTCTATTCTCTTTACTGGGATGACTTGATTCAAGGCAATTCAGAAAGAGAACTTGAAAAACAAATAGATCTGCATTTAGACAGACTATCATTGTTGCTCAAGTTGAAAGGTTAGCGGATGGTACCCCTTCGGGGGTACTATCTAAAAGATCTTTTCATTGAATATTTTTAAAACTAAATATAATGGCTAATTACGATCAAGTCAATCAGGAGCTGGAAGCCTTAAAAAGTAAATTTATGCTTCTGGATACGGATGAAGAGCGCAAGTCTTTTCGTTCGGAAGTGAAAGCATTTGTCAACTCAAAAAGTGGCGAAGAAAAACAACTAGTCAGTGAAGCATTTATCAATGGAGCGAATGAAGCCTGTGTTAGAGCTGATAAATTAATTGATGATGTCCTTAGGAAAAAACTTGATGGTATATACGAGTCTATATCCTGGTCCTTCATTGCCCGAACCTACTTTAATAAAAGCCGGGCGTGGGTGAATCAAAGAATCAACGGATTAATGATTCACGGTAAAGAGGTTCAATTTACCCATGATGAAAAACAGATCTTATTACAAGCACTCCGTGATATTAGCGGAAAAATAGAACGTACAGCTCTGGTTATCGAGCAAACACTCTGAAGATCTTGACAAATTCACAGAGAGCAAAAGCCCGGCTAACTTCACAGTCTGCCGGGCTTTTTTAATCACTCTAATCTAAT
>JAVVRI010000001.1:39672-49654 GCA_036654795.1 Tannerellaceae bacterium | reverse complement strand
GATGCAACTGTTTCCAAAATGGAAATAGTTCAAACAGAAGGTAGCCGTAACGTTAGTCGGCGTGTGATTGAACAAAATAGCACTCTTAAACGTTCTACTTATTTAGTAGCAATACGCAATTGATAGACAAAGCTTATCGTGTGATAGAAAGAATTGAATGTGGCGTATCAATATATAATGTATATTTGCTAACAGAGTATTAATAATTAATATATACATAGTTATGGTGCACGATCTTGATATGCTAAAACATTTTTATGCGCAATATCCCGACCGGGTGGAGGAAGCTCGCAAGCGCATAGGCCGTCCGATGACGTTGGCGGAAAAAATTCTTTATGCACATTTGTACGCAGGGGAAACAAATGTCCGTTATAAACGAGGAGAAGATTATGTGAATTTCCGTCCGGATCGCGTAGCGATGCAGGATGCTACGGCGCAGATGGCGTTGCTTCAGTTTATGAATTCCGGTAAAAAGAAATCAGCAGTGCCGGCCACGGTACATTGCGACCATCTGATCCAGGCGAACATCGGGGCATCGGCGGATATACATACGGCTACCGAGTCTAATCGGGAGGTGTATGATTTTCTGCGCGCGGTGTCTAGTCGATATGGCATTGGCTTCTGGAAACCGGGAGCAGGCATTATCCATCAGGTAGTGCTTGAGAATTATGCATTCCCCGGAGGAATGATGGTGGGAACAGATTCTCACACGCCAAATGCCGGTGGATTGGGTATGATTGCTATCGGAGTGGGCGGTGCTGATGCGGTAGATGTAATGACCGGCATGGAATGGGAGCTGAAAATGCCCCGTCTGATTGGTGTAAAACTCACCGGACGGCTCAGTGGATGGGCTTCGCCAAAGGATGTGATCCTTAAATTGGCTGGCATCCTGACTGTCAAGGGGGGGACGAATGCTATTATAGAATATTTTGGAGAAGGTGCCGCTTCGCTGTCGGCTACCGGAAAGGCTACTATTTGTAATATGGGAGCCGAGGTCGGAGCCACTACTTCGCTTTTTGCTTTTGATGCCAATATGGCTGCCTATCTGCATGCTACCGGACGTGCCGAAGTGGCGAACTGGGCTACCAACGTGGCTGGTTGTCTGACTGCTGACAAGGAGGTACACGAAAATCCGGAGCAATACTATGACCGCTTAATCGAAATAAACCTGACCGAACTGGAGCCTTACATCAATGGTCCCTTTACCCCGGATGCAGCTACACCTATTTCGCAATTTGCGGCTAAAGTGTTGGCTGAAGGCTATCCACGCAAGATGGAAATAGGCTTGGTCGGTTCATGCACCAACTCCTCTTATCAGGATTTGAGTCGTGCCGCCTCCATTGCCCGTCAGGCTAAGAAGGAACGTATACCCGTAGGTGCTGCTCTTATTATTAATCCGGGATCGGAGTTGATTCGTTATACGGCTGCCCGGGATGGCATTCTAGGTGATTTTGAACAGATTGGTGCGGTCATTATGGCTAATGCCTGTGGTCCTTGCATTGGTCAATGGAAACGACATACGGACGACAATACACGCAGGAATGCCATTGTCACCTCTTTTAATCGTAATTTCGCCAAACGTGCGGACGGCAACCCAAATACCTTTGCTTTTGTTGCTTCACCCGAATTGACATTGGCGCTAACCATTGCCGGAGATTTATGCTTTAACCCCCTAACCGACACATTAAAAACGGAAGATGGTCGTGAGGTAAAGCTGGCAGAACCTGTTGGCGACTTGTTTCCTTCCACCGGCTTTGCGGTAGGTGACAATGGATACATTGCCCCCGGTGCCGAAGAGGTTCAGATAACCATTCAGCCCGCTTCGAATCGCTTGCAGGTGCTTACACCCTTTGCTCCTTGGAATGGGGACGATCTGGTTCAGATGCCTCTACTTATTAAGGCGAGTGGCAAATGTACAACGGATCATATCTCAATGGCCGGTCCTTGGCTACGCTTCCGCGGACATCTGGAAAATATATCGGACAATATGCTAATGGGAGCCGTTAATGCCTTCAACGGAAAGACAAACGAGGTGCTCAACCAGTTGACAGCCCAATACGAACCCGTCTCCACTGTCGCCAAACAGTATAAAGAGAAGGGACTTTCCTCCATTGTGGTGGCCGAAGAGAATTACGGCGAAGGCTCTTCCCGCGAACATGCTGCTATGGAACCGCGTTTCTTGAATGTAAAGGTGATCCTCGCCAAAAGCTTTGCTCGCATTCATGAAACGAACTTGAAGAAACAAGGGATGCTTGCTCTGACCTTTGACGTAAAGGAAGATTACGACCGTATTCAGGAGAACGATTGCATCTCCATCCTAGGCCTCAAAACTTTTACTCCCGGAAGGCAACTGACAGCGACCCTTTATCATACGGATGGTAGCGAGGAGTCATTCCAAGTAAACCATACCTACAACGAATTACAGATAGCCTGGTTTCGTGCCGGCTCTGCGCTCAATGTGACACAGTAATCATAAAAGAAACAACAACTCATTGAAAGAATGGATAAAATAGTAAATCAAGGGGGACATTTGATTGTTCCCGACCGAGTAACCATTCCTTTTATTGAAGGGGATGGCGTAGGAGCAGAGATTACTCCTGTTTGTCAACAAATTGTGGATGTGGCTTTACAAAAAGCCTATCATGGCAAGAGGTCTATTGAATGGAAAGAGGTCTTGGCAGGTGAAAAGGCCTTCAATCAAACCGGCAGTTGGTTGCCGGAGGAAACCATGGAGGCTTTCCGTGAATATTTGGTTGGGATCAAAGGGCCACTGACTACCCCCATTGGTGGAGGGATCCGTTCCCTAAACGTAGCACTCCGACAGACGCTCGATCTGTATGTTTGCATGCGTCCTGTCCGTTGGTTTAAAGGGGTTGTTACTCCGATTAAAGAACCGCAGAAGGTGGACATGACCATTTTTCGCGAGAATACCGAAGATATCTATGCCGGCATTGAGTGGCAACAAGGTACTCCGGAGGCACGTAAGTTACTCACTTTCCTGACTGAGGAGATGGGCGTAACGAAGATCCGCTTCCCCGAAACCTCTTCGTTTGGGGTAAAACCTGTTTCAATTGAAGGAACGGAGCGCTTGGTACGTGCCGCCATTCATTTTGCCCTCACTAACCACTTACCCAGCGTGACGCTGGTGCATAAGGGGAACATCATGAAGTTTACAGAAGGGGGCTTCAAGCAATGGGGTTACGCCTTGGCTGAACGTGAGTTTGGTGACCAGACTTTTACTTGGCCGCAATACGAAAAGATCAAGAAGGAGCGGGGAGAAGCGGCAGCCAAGGAGGCTCTTAGCGCAGCAGAAAAAGCAGGCAAGGTAATTCTGAAAGATGTCATTGCCGATGCTTTTCTGCAAAATACTTTGCTGATTCCTGAAGAGTATTCCGTCATTGCTACGCTCAACTTGAATGGAGATTATATCTCAGACCAGTTGGCGGCCATGGTGGGAGGTATTGGCATCGCTCCGGGAGCTAACATAAACTATGACAGCGGCTACGCAATATTTGAAGCTACCCACGGGACGGCACCCAATATTGCAGGTAAGAATGTGGTCAATCCATCCTCTCTGCTCTTGTCCTCTGTGATGTTATTGGAATATCTGGGATGGAACGAAGCAGCAGCACTGATCACTGCTGCCATGGAACAGGCCTTCGAAAGAGGGGAGGCCACTCACGACCTGGCACGCTTTATGCCGAACGGGCATGCACTGGGTACACGTCAGTTTGGCGAATGTATCAACTTATTAATCAAAGAATCTTAAATAACTAAATGCAATGAAAAAGGAGTATCTTATCTATAAGCTATCAGAATCTGCTAAAGAGGCATGTAAGATAGACAACGAATTGTTTCCCAAGTATAACGTTAAGCGCGGATTGCGTAATGAAGACGGTTCTGGCGTATTGGTTGGTTTGACGAAAGTGGGCAACGTAGTAGGGTATGAACGCCTGCCCGAAGGAGGGATGAAGGCAATTCCCGGCAAACTCTTTTATCGAGGTTACGATGTGGAGGATATTGCTCACGGCCTAATCCGCGATAAACGTTTCGGTTTTGAGGAGGTAGCCTACCTGCTGCTCTCTGGCAAGCTTCCTGACAAGGAGGAATTGGCTTCCTTCTGCGAACTGCTCAATGACAACATGCCGTTGGAACAAAAGACTAAGATGAACATCCTCGACCTCGAAGGACACAATATTATGAACATTTTGGCTCGTTCCGTATTGGAAATGTACACGTACGATTCGAACCCCGATGACACTTCGCGCGAAAATCTGATGCGTCAGTCTGTTGAGCTGATCTCTAAATTTCCGACGATTATTGCTTATGCCTATAACATCGTGCGCCACAGTTCGCAAGGACGATCGTTGCATATCCGCCATCCGCATGAAAACCTCTCCATTGCTGAGAACTTCCTGCACATGCTGAAAAAGGAGTTTACCGAATTGGATGCCCGTACACTGGATCTTTTACTTGTATTGCAGGCTGAGCACGGTGGTGGTAACAACTCTACCTTTACCGTTCGCGTGACCAGCTCTACCGGTACAGATACCTATTCGTCCATTGCGGCCGGCATCGGTTCGCTGAAAGGGCCGTTGCATGGAGGAGCTAATATTCAAGTAGTAGACATGTTTAACCACTTAAAGGAGAACATCCATAACTGGACAAGCATACAAGAGATAGACGCTTACTTCATGCGTATGTTGAACAAGGAGGTCTATAACCACACCGGTCTAATCTATGGTATCGGTCATGCCGTTTATACCATCTCTGACCCCCGCGCCCTAGTCCTCAAAGAGCTGGCACGCGATTTGGCTAAAGAGAAGGGACTCGAAGAGGAGTTCGCATTCTTGGAACTGTTGGAAGACCGTGCTATCGAATGTTTCGCCAATTTTAAAGGGACGAAGAAGCGCGTCTCATCGAACGTAGACTTCTACTCAGGCTTCGTTTATGAGATGATTGGCTTGCCGCAGGAGATTTATACTCCACTCTTTGCCATGGCTCGTATCGTCGGTTGGACTGCTCACCGCATCGAAGAGTTAGGCTTCGAAGGTAAACGCATCATACGCCCCGCCTATAAGACTGTACTGGAAGAACAATGCTATAAGCCGCTGAGCGAACGTTGATCATAAGTAGCCATTCATTTTCATTATAAGGGCCTTTGTCCAAATATAAAATCTCCGTAACGGATGTCATTCGACATCCGTTACGGAGCTTTTGGTTACTGCAGCATTATAATTCCATAAAAAGATCACATCATACGTACTAAATGATATTATTTCCTTATTTTTGCATTGCTAAATAACAAAAAGGAATAGTTTCCCTATGGCAGACATTAATTTAAAAGGAATGGGAGTGGCGCTGATCACTCCTTTCAAGGAAGATGAAAGTGTAGATTACGAAGCATTAGGCAAGCTGGTAGATTTCCAGGTGCAGAATGGTACGGATTATCTGGTGGTATTAGGTACCACTGCAGAAACACCGACTCTGACAGAAGAAGAAAAAAAAGAAATCATCAGTTTGGTGATCACTAAAGTAAGAAACCGTATACCCCTTGTATTGGGTGTAGGTGGGAATTGTACACGCGCAATAGTTGAAAAGCTAAAGCATGACAATTTTGATGGTATTGATGCGATTCTATCAGTCGTACCCTATTATAACAAACCTTCTCAGGAAGGTATTTATCAGCATTATAAAGCTATTTCGGAAGCAACAAAGCTTCCGATTGTATTATATAATGTGCCGGGACGTACGGGTGTAAACATGACAGCCGAAACAACGCTCCGCATTGCTCGCGAATTCAAGAATGTGATTGCAGTAAAAGAGGCCTCGGGCAACATTACGCAGATGGATGATATCATCAAAAACAAGCCGGCGAACTTTAATGTAATCTCCGGCGACGATGGCATTACCTATCCGCTTATTACGTTGGGTGCTATCGGTGTAATCTCTGTGATAGGCAACGCCTTCCCGCGTGAGTTCAGCCGCATGGTTCGTCTTGGTCTGGCAGGCAATTATGAAAGTGCTCGCGTGATTCATCACAACTTCACGGAGTTATTCAATCTGTTGTTTGTGGATGGAAACCCGGCTGGCGTCAAGAGTATGCTTAACGCCATGGGCTTTATACAGAACAAACTGCGTCTCCCTCTGGTTCCAACCCGCATCACGACCTTCGAAAAGATACGTGATGTGTTGAACCAATTAAATATTAAATGCTGATTAAATAACTTTATCCTCCAATTACCGCCTTTATTCCGTAGGCTGCAAAGATAGCAATTGCTTGTTGTTGCGTGGCTTCGGTGGGCGGAAGCATGAGGATTCCGTTTGGGTTATACTGACTATGCAATTTTTCATGCTTGTTCTTGCCTATATCATGATAGGGCAGGAGGTTGACTACTTTACGTTGCCACTGCAGGGAAGATAGGAAGCAGGCAGAGGCCGTAAGATTCTCTTCGTCAGCATTTACCCCTTCAATAAGTGGAATGCGGATAAAGAAATCAGCACCAGATGCAGCCAGTTGACGGAGGTTTCCCAGAATACGTTCGTTCGGCACACCGCAATATAGCTTATGCTTCGCACTGTCCATCAGTTTCAGATCTATTAAGAAGAGTTCTGTATGGCGGGCTACCTCTTCTACTAGTGTGGGTTTTGCAAAAAGAGAAGTGTCTACTACACGATGAATGCCTAGCTTTCCACATCGTTTCAGCAATTCTAATAACAACTCCGGATGCAGCAATGGTTCGCCGCCGCAGAATGTTACGCCTCCGGATGAACGATCCATAAAGGCCGTTTCTTTTACGATCTCTTCTATCAAGGCATCTACCGTATATTCCCGTCCTGACATCTCCATTGCTAGGGTAGGACAAACTTCCGTACAAGTTCCACAAAGAATGCAACGCGATTCATCGCAAATAATACCCTCCTTGGTCAGGCTCAAGGCATGCTGTTGACATGCCTCCACACAACTTTGACATCCAATGCACTTCTTTCGGGTATATAATCTCTCTTTCCGGCTCAATATCCCTTCCGGGTTATGGCACCATACGCACGACAGCGGGCATCCTTTCATAAAAAGAGTAATGCGGATGCCGGGACCGTCGTTGATGGCGTATCGCTTTATGTCAAATATCAGTGCCATTGTTTAGAACGCTTCATTTTCAGTACGCGAAATGATGTCAGCCTGCAGGTCGGCGTTCATGTCGTTGAAGTAATCACTATATCCGGCCATACGTACCAACAGGTCTTTATAATCTTCCGGGCAACGTTGTGCTGCTTCAAGGGTTGCTGTGTCTACAATATTGAATTGAATATGATGACCGCCAAGTGAGAAGTAAGTACGGATCAGATGCGCCAGTTTGGCGATATCCTCATCCCGTTTCAACAAACTAGGCAGGAAGCGCTGGTTGAGCAACGTGCCGCCGGACTTAATCTGATCGAGCTTGCTCATCGACTTGATAACTGCCGACGGGCCATGCGTATCACTGCCATGCGAAGGAGAAGTGCCGTCCGAGATAGAACGTCCGGCCAGCCGTCCGTTTGGAGTTGCGCCCATCACCTTACCGAAATAGACGTGACAAGTAGTGGAGAGCATATTCAGATGGAAGCACTCACCTTTTGTATTGGGCTTACCGTCGATGGTGTCGAATAGGTCGTTATATAATTGCACAGCCAAGGTGTCAGCATACGTGTCGTCATTACCAAAGAAGGGAGTACGGTTCAGAATAAACTGGCGCATATTCTCTTCGCCTTCAAAGTTACAGCCAACAACTTTCAGCAGGCAGTCCATCGAGAAGATTCCATCCTCGAATACATGCTTTTTCAATACGACAAGGCTATCTGTTGTTGTGCCAAGGCCTGTACATTGGATATAGGTCGTGTTATAGCGCGGTCCGCAGTTATAATAGTCCTTGCCGCGGGCAATGCAGTCGTCTACAAAGAGCGACAGGAAGGGGGCGGGGGCATACTTGGCAAACATACGGTCAATATAATTGCTGACACGTACTTTCTGATCAACGATATAACGCAGTTGGGTAAGGAAAGCATCGTATAGTTCCTGGTAACTCTTGAATTCTATTGGATCGCCGGTCTTAATACTGACCTGCTTGCCACTGACCGGATCGAAGCCATTATTGAGTGTTACTTCGAGAATCTTCGGAACATTCAGATATCCGGTCAATAGATAAGCCTCTTTTCCAAAAGCACCCACCTCGATGCACCCACTGCATCCGCCTTCGCGAGCATCCTGCAAGCTCTTACCTTGACGCATCAATTCCTGTATATAGACATCCGGATTAAATACCGATGGATAGCCATGCCCTTGTCTGATCACCTTGCAACCGGCATGTAGGAAGCGTTCCGGCGTGCGTGAACTAATGTGTATAGCGCTACCTGGCTGCAAAATATGCAGTTCTTCTATGATTTCAAGCATAATATAGGACACTTCGTTTACACCATCCGTGCCATCCGGTTTCACACCGCCAATGTTTAGGTTGGTGAAGTCGTTATAAGTGCCGCTCTCTTTGGCTGTAATGCCAACTTTGGGAGGAGCCGTATGGTTGTTTACCTTGATCCAGAAGCAGGAGAGGAGTTCCTTAGCAGCATCTCGTGTAAGTGTGCCTGCTGCTATTTCCCGTTCGTAGAAGGGGGCAAGGTGCTGATCGAAGTGGCCGGGATTCATGGCGTCCCAACCATTCAACTCTGTAATGGTGCCTAAGTGGACGAACCAATACATCTGTATAGCCTCGCGGAAGGTACGGGGAGCATGTGCCGGCACATGGCGACAGACTTCGGCAATGGCTTTTAGTTCGCTGACGCGTTGCGGATCATTTTCCGTCAGAGCCATTTCTTCAGCCATTTCGGCATGACGCTCGGCAAAAAGGATAGCAGCATCGCAACTGATGGACATAGCCGTCAGCTCCTCCTGTCGGTCGGTAGCCTCTGTGTCATTCATAAAGTCCAGCTTCGATAGTTCGCCGGCAATACGTTCCTTCAGGTCTAACAGTCCGGTATGATAAATTTTGCCGTCCAAAGCCGTATGACCGGGGGCGCGCTGCTCCATAAACTCTGTAAAAAGGCCGGCTTCGTAAGGCGCTTTCCACTCCTCAGGTACATGGCCAAAGATGCGTTCGCGCTGTGTACGTCCTTCCCAATAAGGGATTACCACGCGGGCATACGTATCGATATCTTCTTGACTGATCGTGTAACGTTGTAATTCCCGCGTGTTTAGCACGTGCAGGTCTTCCACACTATGGCAAGTCAGTTCGGGAAAAGTGGGAACAGCTTTGGGCTTTGGGCCGCGTTCGCCGACAATCAGCTCTTCAGCTCCTATATAAATTGTTTTACGACGGCATATCTCCATAAAGTTCAATGCACGTAGGATGGGAATCGGGTATTTGCCATAATTCTCTTGATAGAAAGCTGTCTCTATCAAAGCGCGTTCAATACTTAGCGAAGGAGTAGCTTCGAAAGTCAACTGGCGCAAACGCTTGATGCGATCATTCATACCATAGGAAGTTTCCTGAGTTTCGGGTGCGAAGTTAGATGCACTCTGAGGTGCACGTTCGGCTGTCTTTGTCATAAAAACGTGATATTATATAAGGTGTATAAAAAGGTCAAACTATAATCAGGGAAGGCTGCTGTCCGAAGAGGAGACAAGTGTGCATAACTATCTCTTTCCAGAAGCGCCGGAAGGCGTTACCGGTAGAACATAAGACATTCAAAAAGCTTTCTGTAATTCTTTATTTCCATTCGTAGTAATCTATTTGATTTCTATGCCTGCAAATATATTCATTATTCTTATATTTGTAACTTAATAATGACGAAAAATAAGCACCCTAAGCGCTTATTTTTAATAATAAGAGAATCATGGACAACCGATTTTTAGGACTCATAGAAAATAGTATCCGGGAGCATTGGGACCTGCCGGCTTTTTCAGACTATAATGGACATACATACCATTATAAAGATGTAGCCCGCCGGATAG
>JAVVRI010000001.1:0-39662 GCA_036654795.1 Tannerellaceae bacterium | reverse complement strand
AAAGTTTCATATCATATTGGAACATGCCGGTATCAAGAAGGGCGACAAAGTAGCCATCGTTGGACGTAATTCGTCTGCTTGGGCAACATGCTTTTTTGGAATCTTGGCCTATGGTGCCGTAGCCGTTCCTATCCTACACGACTTTAAGGCGGACAATATCCACCATATCGTCAACCATTCCGAAGCCAAAGCCCTGCTGGTGGCAGCTAGTAACTGGGAGAATATGAATGGCAGTAAGATGCCTGATCTACGCCTGATCATGATGTTAGACAACTTCTCTATCCTTCAAAGCAAAACGAAGGAGGTACGCAACGTGCGCGACCGGATAAATGAATTCTTTGGAAAGAAGTATCCCCGCTCGTTCACTGCCGAAAACGTGAAGTATCACATGGAAAAGCCGGAGGAGTTGGCTGTGCTGAACTATACTTCCGGTACTACCAGCTTTTCTAAGGGTGTGATGATTCCTTACCGCAGCTTATGGAGCAACACGCTGTTTGCCTACGACCGCCTGCCATTTATCCATGCAGGAGATAACATTGTCTGCATGTTGCCTATGGCACACATGTACGGATTGGCTTTTGAAGTGCTTAACGGGGTAAACAAAGGATGTCACATACATTTCCTGACCCGTACGCCAAGCCCGAAGATCATCGCCGAGGCTTTTACCACCATCCACCCATCGCTCATCTTGGCTGTGCCACTTATTATTGAGAAAATTATCAAGAATAAAGTATTTCCGGAATTGGAGAAGCCGCTCGTACGGCTACTCCTCAAAGTTCCCTATATCGACCAGAAGGTGCTCGATATTATTTCTGCTAAGCTAAACGACTCCTTTGGAGGTAAGTTTGGTGAAGTAGTGATTGGCGGCGCAGCGATCAACAAGGAGGTGGAAACCTTCCTTCAATCTATTCATTTTCGCTATACCGTTGGATATGGTATGACAGAGTGCGGCCCCCTAGTGGCCTATGAACAGTGGGACACCTTCAAGCAAGGCTCTGTAGGTCGGATTGTAGACCGAATGGAGGTACGTATAAACTCCTCCGATCCTGAAAACGAAGTGGGCGAAATCATGGTGCGGGGCGAAAACGTCATGCTGGGTTATTATAAGAACCCGGAGGCTACGAAAGCAGTCCTTACGCCGGACGGCTGGCTTTACACCGGCGACCTAGGTACGCTCGATTCCGATGGCTTCCTCTATATCCGCGGACGCAGCAAAACCATGATTCTTAGCGCTAACGGGCAGAATATATATCCCGAAGAGATTGAAGACAGACTGAACAACATGCTTTATGTGGCCGAGTCGCTCATCATTTCGCAAGGAGGCAAGCTCAATGCCCTGATCTATCCCGACTGGGAGCAGGCCGACAAAGCCGGTATCCAGCATTCCGAGATTGAACGGTTAATGCAGGAGAACATCAATCAGCTCAATGCCGAGACCCCAACCTATTCTAAAGTATCATGCTTCAAGCTTTTCCAAGAAGAGTTTGAGAAGACACCCAAGCGTAGCATCAAGCGCTATCTTTATCAGCCGGCAGAGGATAATATAAGATGATTATAGAAAGCACCCGTTTGCTTTTTGTTTTTCTGTGGATATTACCATAAAACCCATACTACAGTTTCAGTAATAAATATGGGGGTGAAACTTTTGTTTCATGCCGATGAAACTTTAGTTTCGTCCCGGTGAAACAAAAGTTTCATCGGCATGAAACTAATATATGCATTGCATATATAGAATTCTTACATTTTGTAGTTTCCGATAGTTGGGGACTCAGACATCAAAACACATTGAGTGCGTTCTTTACCGTCGTCATCCCGATCAGGCGATCATAGCGCGCACCCATCGGACGGTAGAAAGCAACGATTGTGTATTCGTTTTCTGTCTGATAATAATTGCCCTCGATAGGAGCCGTTTGCCCAACCGCAGAGCCGGTTGGGACGAAAAGGTACTGATAGTTATAGCTGCCCTCCTTCATCAGCACGGACTTCTCATACTGCTGCGAAGCAGCGTTATAGACCATCAAGCTCTTGTCGTCGAAGACATTGTTGAATATATCTCCGTTCAGATAGATGTTGCCGTCCGGCTGTTCGCCTATGGCAAGGGTAAAGTGGACGATGAAGTAATCTCCATCCGTGTTGGAGTCTTGACATCCGCTACATCGGATAAAGAAACGCCCGTCCTGATCCTGATCGTACTGATAGCTCTGGTTACAACGTTTGTGGTCTGCCATCAGTTCGACATGGTAGTAGGGGTTATGGAACTGGATGCTTTTAACCCCCATACCGTAATACTGATTGCTCAGAAACTCTATCCTCCGGTATTCGTTTCCTGCGTCAAAAATTAGCTTACGGTTGTATTGATAGGAGATTTGGTTTTCTAGTTGGCTGGTTGGCTGCAAACCAGAGACGGCGTTGTCGCGACGGTTGTCCTGATAGACAAACATCTTGAGGTCGGTTTGCGGATAGGGTATCGGGAAGTTCTTGTTGTTTACGTTGATACTAACTTGCTGGTGCGTTTGGTTGAAGTCAATATCCGTATTTCCGCTGACCGATGCAGAGATGCCAATCAAAGGCTCGACCACGGAGAAGCAAGCGGTAAATGCAATCTGATTGGGCGTATTTTCATTATAGACGCTGACTACATAATTGCCCGAAACCTTGAACTGGATGTTGTCGTTTGGCAACATCAATTGGTAGTTTGTGTACTGCGTTGTGGTATTAAAGGAATTCGCGAAGTCATCTATCGTCATGCCCTGAAAACCATTCATATACTCAATGGGGGAGAGGGAGGATTGCGTCCAGTCCCCGTTGCAATGGATGATGGAATAAGCATACGTTACGTGACTTTGACTTATTCCGTCAAAATTAATTTCAATCCGATCCTCCCCATTCAGCTCAATAAAGGGTTGGGAAATAAGCTGGCCTGCTACTTTCACCTGAAGCGTCTTTACCAATTTACTATTAACGCTTGTTTGATAAGCCGTCTGAGCATTGGCAGGCGACAACAAAGAGATATAAACCAATAGAAAAAGAAAACTTAATACTTTCATCATTTTCATTCTTTTACTTTGACGTTGCAAAATTATGGAATTATTTCCTTATTTATTTATCTTTCCCTGCCCTAAAGCATAAAAAAATGTGTACTTTTGCGGGAAATTACATATAAACAATTTTAGTTGGATCATGGCAAATGTGATTAAGATTAAAAAGGGTTTAGACATTAATCTGAAAGGCAAACCTTCAGAGGTACTGTTAACCGGCGGAAAAAGCGATAGTTACGCTATCGTCCCCGATTATTATAACAGTATTACTCCTAAAGTTGTTGCTAAAGTAGGAGACAATGTCAAAGCCGGTTCTGTTTTAATGATAGACAAGAACCGCCCCGAAATTAAGTTCGTTTCACCCGTCAGTGGTGAAGTAACTGCCGTAAATCGTGGAGAAAAGCGTAAGGTGCTCAGCATTGTTGTTAAGCCTGACACGAAGATTGAATGCGAAGACTTCGGTAAAAAGAGTGTAGCTTCCCTTAGTGGGGAAGAGGTAAAAGGGATGATCCTGAATGCAGGAATATTTCCTTTTATTAAACAACGTCCGTATGACATTGTGGCTTCGCCCAGTGATACTCCACGAGACATCTTTGTGACTGCTTATAATTCGGCACCGTTGGCTCCGGATTTCAGTTTCATTGTGAAAGGAGAGGAGGCTAACTTCCAGACAGGTCTGGAGGCATTGGCCAAATTGACTTCCGGCAAGGTGTATTTGGGAGTTAAGAAAGGTGCAGCAATCCATGCGAAAAATGTTGAAGTCCTCGAAATGGATGGTCCGCACCCTGCAGGTAATGTAGGCGTAATGATCAACCACACGAAGCCGGTAAACAAAGGCGAAGTGGTTTGGACGATGAATGCAGCCGATGTGCTGTTTATTGGCCGCCTGTTCAACAAGGGCGTAGCGGACTTTACTCGTCTGGTAGCCATAACCGGTTCAGAAGCAACTGAAAGAGGGTATATCAAGGCTATTGCCGGATGTACAATCGGCAGCTTAGTCTCTGGAAAGGTGCTGGAGGGCAAAGAGCATGTGCGCATTATCAGTGGCAACGTACTAACCGGTACGAAAGTACAGAAAGATGCTTATCTGGGTGCATACGACAATCAGATTACCACTATACCGGAAGGAGACAACACCGACGAATTTTTCGGCTGGGCAACACTTGGTCTGGGCAAATTCAGTACGAGCCATACCTATTTCACCTGGTTATTGGGTGGAAAGAAAGAGTATGTAGTAGACGCTCGCATCAAGGGAGGCAGACGTGCCATGATCATGTCGAACGAATACGATCGCGTATTTCCGATGGACATCATGCCGGAATATTTGCTAAAAGCAATCATTGCGTTTGATATTGATAAGATGGAGAATCTGGGCATCTACGAAGTAGCACCCGAAGATTTTGCGCTCTGCGAATTTGTAGACACATCCAAGATCGAGATCCAGCAGATTGTTCGTAACGGCTTGACTCTGTTACATAAGGAAATGAATTAATAACAATAAAAATTTAGAATACATTGAAAGCGTTAAGGAATTATCTCGACAAGGTTAAGCCTGAGTTTGAGGAAGGCGGAAAGCTGGCGATGTTTCGTTCTGTGTTTGAAGGTATCGAAACATTTTTATTTGTTCCGAACTCTACTTCGAAGACGGGCGTGCATATTCACGACTGTGTAGACTCAAAGCGTACGATGACTGTGGTTATCCTTGCTTTGCTGCCTGCTTTGCTTTTTGGTATGTATAATGTGGGCTATCAGCACAACCTTGCGGTAGGAGCTGACCCCGGATTCTGCATGACTTTTCTGTTTGGTTTTTTGGCTGTACTGCCTAAAATCATTGTTTCGTATGTGGTAGGTCTGGGTATTGAGTTTGCAGTTGCACAGGTAAAGAAAGAGGAGATTCAGGAAGGATTCTTGGTGTCCGGTATTCTGATTCCAATGATTGTGCCTATTGATACTCCGCTGTGGATGATTGCTATAGCTACGGCTTTTGCGGTTATTTTTGCAAAAGAGGTGTTTGGTGGTACGGGTTACAATATCTTTAATGTAGCCCTTGTTACACGTGCCTTTTTGTTTTTTGCTTATCCGGCAGCGATGTCTGGAGAGAAGGTGTTTGTTCGTACGGCCGATACGTTTGGTCTTGGTGGCGGACAGGTAGTAGACGGTTTCTCTGGAGCTACTCCGCTGGGACAGATTGCCACTTCGGCAACCGCTGAACCGCACATGGTGAGCACAATGGGCGATCCGATATCTATGTTCGACATGTTTATCGGACTGATTCCCGGTTCTATCGGCGAAACATCCAAGTTAGCTATCTTGATTGGTGCGGTTATTCTGCTCATTTCGGGTGTAGCTAGTTGGAAGACGATGATCTCCGTATTTATCGGTGGTGCCGCAATGGCTTCAATCTTTAATATCTTTGGTACAACAGCTGCTATGAGTCTGACTCCGATGGATCATCTGTTATTAGGTGGTTTCGCCTTTGGTGCAGTCTTTATGGCTACCGACCCGGTAACTTCGGCTCGTACGGAGATGGGTAAATATATTTACGGATTTCTGGTAGGAGTAATGGCTATTTTGATTCGTGTGTTGAACCCCGGTTATCCCGAAGGTATGATGTTAGCCATCCTGCTGCTCAATGTATTTGCTCCGTTGATTGACTATTATGTAGTTGAAGCGAATATCTCACAAAGAATGAAACGTGTTAAACTAAATAAATAACAGGAGTATGGCTACAAAAAAATATATATGCAAAGTATGTGGCTATGTCCACGAAGGAGACAAAGCTCCTGCTATTTGCCCCGTATGTAAAGCACCTGCCTCTGAATTTGAAGAGGTGAAAGCTGAAAAGAAGGCTTTGAATAGGGATAGCAATGCTTATACTATAATATACGCATCCGTGATGGTAATATTGGTAGCTGTTGTGCTTGCCTTTACTTCACAATCACTGAAAGAGACGCAGTTGAAAAATGAAAAGATCGACAAGATGATGCAAATCCTTCGCTCAGTAAAGGTTCCTGCTACTACTGAGAACGCCGAAGCTCAATACACCGAATTGATTAAAGAATCTTATCTTGTAGATGCCCAGGGGCAGAAGGTTGAAGGCGATGCTTTTACAGCAAATGTTGTAGAGTCGTTTGCCACTCATACAAACCTGCCGGTATTCGTAGCCAGCATTGACGGCCAAACGAAATACATCTTGGCTATGCGTGGTGCCGGTCTTTGGGGACCGCTTTGGGGATATATTTCCTTTGATGATGATAAGAATACGGTGTATGGTGCAGACTTTAGCCACCAAGGGGAAACTCCGGGACTAGGTGCTGAAATCACACAGTCATTCTTTAGCAATGAATTTGTGGGTAAGAAAATATTCAACGGCGCAGGAGACTTTAAGTCTATCGCCATTGTAAAACCAGGCAAATCAGTTGAAGGACAAGATTATGTTGACGGAATCTCAGGTGGTACCATTACCAGTCAGGGCGTGAACAAGATGATTTTTACCAGCCTGAGTGATTATGTTGAATTTTTAAAGTCTAAAAATTAAGAAGATGGGACAGTTATTTTCTAATAAGAATAAAGCGGTACTGTTCAACCCGCTCAGCAAAAACAATCCTGTCGTAGTGCAGATGATTGGTATCTGTTCGGCTCTTGCCGTAACGGCTAAGCTGGAACCGGCTATCGTGATGGCTATTTCCGTAACAGTAGTAGTCGCTTTTGCTAACGTTATTATCTCATTGATGCGTAATACGATTCCAAACCGTATCCGTATCATTGTGGAACTGGTTGTAGTCGCTGCGTTGGTAACAATCGTTAGCGAAGTATTGAAGGCATACGCCTATGATGTGAACAAACAGCTTTCGGTGTTTGTCGGTCTGATTGTAACCAACTGTATCTTGATGGGACGCCTAGAGGCCTTTGCGCTGGGTAACGGTCCGTGGGAATCCTTCCTCGACGGGGTAGGTAATGGTTTGGGATACGGAATTATTCTGGTGATCGTTGCTTTCTTCCGTGAATTGCTGGGTTCAGGCACTTTGTTTGGCATCCAGATCATTCCCGAAGCAGTTTACAGTATCGGATATGTAAATAACGGTTTGAT
This sequence comes from Tannerellaceae bacterium, assembly GCA_036654795.1. Lineage (GTDB taxonomy): Bacteria > Bacteroidota > Bacteroidia > Bacteroidales > Tannerellaceae > JAVVRI01. The sequence continues at coordinate 32,534 of JAVVRI010000001.1, read as the reverse complement.
GATCTTGCCTCCGATGGCGCTGATCGTTGTGGCTGTCATTATCTGGGTTCACCGTTCAAGGAACACGGAACTTCAGGAAAATTAATTCTAACACACTAAATAAGTAAATAGAATGGAACAAATGCTTAGTACGTTCGTACGTGCGATATTTGTAGACAACATGATTTTTGCATACTATTTAGGTATGTGTTCTTTCCTGGCTGTCTCTAAGAATGTAAAAACGGCCGTAGGACTTGGTTTCGCGGTAACGTTTGTACTTGTTTGTACCTTACCAATCAACTACCTGCTCGAAAACTACGTGTTGAAGGGCGGCGCTTTGAGTTGGTTAGGCGAAGACTTTGCTACGGTGGATCTGAGCTTTCTTAGCTTGATCATCTTTATTGCTGTAGTAGCATCGTTTACACAGTTGGTGGAAATGGCTGTAGAAAAGTACAGTCCCGCTTTGTATGCTTCATTGGGTATCTTCTTGCCGTTGATTGCTGTAAACTGTGCCATCTTGGGTGGTTCGTTGTTTATGCAACAGAAGGAATTCCCGAATATAGCAGTAGCTACGACGTATGGATTAGGTTCAGGTATTGGCTGGATGTTGGCAATCGTAGGGATGGCCGCTATCCGCGAAAAGCTTCAATACTCTGACGTGCCCAAACCTTTGAAGGGACTGGGTATCACCTTTATCATTACTGGTCTGATGGGTATTGCTTTCATGAGTTTCTCTGGTATTAAGATTTAAGTATTAACGCATTTAAACGAATAATAGAGATGATATTAGCAATTTCAACCACAACAATTTGGATGAGCGTAGTCGTGTTCCTTTTAATGACACTACTACTCGTTGGTCTGTTGTTGTTGGCTAAAGCAAAATTGGTGCCATCAGGAAACGTAAAGATGGTGGTGAACGGGGAGAAAGAATTTGAAGTACCCATTGGTGGAACGGTGCTAAACACACTTCAGTCAAAAGGTATCTTTCTTTCTTCAGCTTGTGGTGGTAGCGGCAGCTGTGGTCAGTGCCGTTGTCAGATCCCTGACGGGGGTGGTTCTATTCTTCCTACGGAAGTCGGCTTTTTCTCTCGCAAACAGATGAAAGATCATTGGAGACTAGGTTGTCAGACGAAGATTAAGGAGAATATCAACATCCAGGTACCTGAAGAGGTCTTTGGTGTGAAATCATGGGAATGCGAAGTGATCTCGAATCACAACGTAGCTTCCTTTATCAAAGAATTCTCCGTAAGACTTCCGGAAGGCGAAAAGATGAACTTTAAGTCTGGTAGCTATGCCCAGATCGCTATTCCTACGTATGACATCAAGTATTCCGATATGATTATTGACGAACGCTTCAAGGCAGAGTGGGATAAGTTTAAACTATGGCCGCTGACTTGCAAGAATGAAGAAGAGACGATCCGTGCTTACTCAATGGCTAACTATCCTGCTGAAGGAAACATTATCACATTGAACGTACGTATTGCCACTCCACCGTTCGACCGTGCAACCGGAACATGGGCTGCTGGAATCAAGCCGGGTATTGCCTCTTCTTACATCTTCTCACTCAAACCGGGTGACAAAGTACAGATGAGCGGTCCGTATGGTGACTTCCACATTCTGGATACGAAGCGAGAAATGTTGTATATTGGTGGTGGTGCAGGTATGGCTCCGCTGCGTGCACATTTGCTGCACCTATTCAATACCTTGAAGACGACCGATCGTACGGTTTCTTACTGGTATGGCGCTCGCTCAAAGAACGAAATCTTCTACGAAGAAGATTTCCGTGCTATTGAAAAGGAATTCCCGAACTTCAAGTTCCATATTGCCCTCTCTGATCCTCGTCCTGAAGACAACTGGACGGGCTATAAGGGCTTTATCCACCAGGTGATATACGATAACTACTTGAAGGATCATGAGGCTCCTGAAGACATAGAATACTACATGTGCGGTCCAGGTCCGATGTCAAACGCCGTTAAGGTGATGTTGGACAACCTAGGCGTACCACGCGAAATGTTGTTGTTTGACGACTTTGGCGGATGACGTAATAATTAACCAATAAAAAAGCGGGGAGAGAATCAATATTCTTTCTCCGCTTTTTTATTGGTTATATCATGCAGCGTTTTTCGTGCTAATAACATCATATATTACATAGACATTAAATTAGGTAAGATATGAAACTTTTGATATTATCTTTTTTTGCAGTTTTGCTATGTTACTCTTTTTTCTTTGATAATAAAAAAGAGAAGGACACAATTAATTCTGAAATGAATAATTCAGCACGGATAGAAATTAAAACTACTACTGTGACAAATAATAAAGCCGATTCTATTATCCAATTGACAAATAAAACAGCAGAGTTGTTTCGCAAATGATCCCATCACACCGTTAATGTTTGTTATTCTAAAGTCAAAATAATTTATTTTGTTTGTCTTTTTAATAAATATCATTATGTTTGTTTCCGTGTAACCTTAAATACGCGGAAAATGCTACAAATTACAATTCAACATATAGGACAGGTAACCCTAGCCGTAGGGGTTATTTTGGTATTTATGCTTTTTGAGGCAGTCCGTTGTAAAAGCAAAATAACGGATAATATTTTATCCCAATTCAATCAATCTTATTCATATTCTTTTGAAGAAAAAAATGATGTCGTAGCTAATAGGGGGGCTATGCCTAATTTTGTTATTCTTACTGCACTGATGATGAATACCTATTATAGGGATGGGTAAAGGGGCTGATGTTTATTTATTTTCCAGCGCATCGTAGTTTGGTATGCCATCTAAGAAGGAATAAGTTCCTGTTAGATAGTCTATCTTGCAGCAGTAGTGGTTCATGCCATTGCTAACTACTAGGTATTGGACTCGGAGCACGATGTTATAACGTGCTACTTGATCGAATACTGTTCGTGATATATCGATAGTAGGTGCTTTATATTCTATAATCATGAGTGGAATTAAAAAGTGATCATACACTACGGTGTCGCAACGCTTTGCGGTGCCATTTAGTGTAAGGGCTACTTCATTGGCCAGAAGTTCCTTAGGAAATCCTTTTTCCGTTATCAAATATTGTACAAAATGTTGCCTTACCCATTCTTCTGGGGTAAGGGCTACATATTTGCGTCGTACCGGATCAAAAATTGTTTGTTTTCCATCTTTTTGTACTACTTTAGCGGCGAATGTTGGTAAGTTTAATAAGAGCATTTGTTATATTTGCTGTTTAATCCAAATAAAATAAACCCTCAAAGATAGTGATTTATGAAAACAAAACAAGAGATAGTAGAAAATTGGTTGCCTCGCTATACGGAACGGAAGCTAGAAGACTTCAGTAAATACATCCTGCTCACTAACTTTACGAAATATGTGGAGTTATTTTCGGAGCATTTCCAAGTGCCTATTTTAGGATTGAAAAGCTCAATGCCCAGTGCTTCTGCAGATGGAATTATGATCATTAATTTTGGAATGGGAAGTGCGAATGCGGCTACGATTATGGATTTGCTATCTGCCATTATGCCCAAGGCAGTGCTTTTCTTAGGAAAATGCGGTGGACTTAAGAAAGCAAATAATTTAGGAGATTATTTATTACCTATTGCCGCAATCCGTGGTGAAGGTACATCAAACGATTATTTACCAGCGGAAGTACCTTCACTGCCCGCCTTCTCAATGTTGCGTGCCATCTCATCGGCCATACGAGACCATGGAAGGGATTATTGGACCGGAACGGTATACACGAGCAATCGACGCGTTTGGGAGTATGATACGGGCTTTAAAGACTATCTACGCTCAACGCATGCTACAGGGATTGATATGGAAACAGCTACTCTGCTCACAGCAGGTTTTGCCAATCAAATTCCAACTGGCGCATTGTTGATGATTTCCGATAAGCCAATGGAGGAAGATGGAGTAAAAACAGAGGCAAGCGACCGTGCCGTCACACAAAATTTTGTTTCAGAACACGTTGATCTCGGAATAGAAGCGTTACAACAAATCATAAACGATAAGAAAACAATCCGCCATATCCGCTTCAGCTGGTAATTGGCAAGAGAATATTATGGCTAAAAAAGAATATACCTTCGAGGAAATATGCCGGGATGTGACGGCAAAAAAGTTGCTTCCAGTTTACATACTAATGGGTGAAGAACCTTTCTTTATGGACCGCATCACGGAGTTGCTAATTGAAAACACGTTGGAAGAATCAGAACGAGATTTCAATCAGATAATCCTATATGGAGCAGATACGGATGCAGCAACAATTATCAATGCGGCCCGACGTTTCCCAATGATGTCAAAATATCAGCTGGTCGTTGTACGCGAAGCACAGCTTGTGCGTGATATTGAACTGCTGACGAATTATGTGAAAAGCCCATTGAAATCGACCGTCCTAGTTATAAATTACAAGTATAAGAATCTGGATCGCCGAAAGACCTTGGCTGCTGCTACCGAAAAGAACGGTTTACTTTTTGAATCAAAAAAAATTCCCGATTACAAAATGCCCAGCTTTATCACGTCATTAATGCAACAACGTTCTATTGGAGTAGACGCCAAGGCCGCTCAAATGCTCGCAGACTACCTTGGAAACGATTTGGGACGCCTAGACAAGGAATTGGAGAAACTGACGATTATCCTGCCTGAGAAGGGCTTAAAACGCGTCACGGCAGAGCTGATTGAACAGAATATTGGAATCAGTAAAGAATACAATAACTTTGAGTTAATAAAAGCCCTTGCAATGAAAGATGTACTCAAAGCAAACAGAATCATTGACTACTTCGAAAAGAATCCAAAGAACAATCCGATACAGATGACCCTTCCTGTATTGTTTAACTATTTTTCAAATTTACTTATTTGCTATTACTCGAAGGATCGCACAGAAAGCGGTTTGATGCTTGCACTTAATCTTCGAGGTCTATTTCAAGTAAAAGATTATTCAATTGGAATGAAAAACTATTCAGCTATGAAGGTCTTTAATCTAATTAGTGAAATACGAACTGCAGACGCCCGATCCAAAGGAGTGGAGAATACATCTGCGACCGATGGTGATTTGCTAAAAGAGTTACTTTATAAAATTCTACATTAAATTTTACTACCTGCTCACAATTAGTAGGTCTTTATTCAAATTAGTAAAAGAAGAGGCGTAATTTTTCCAGTTCAACCAAAAAGTTGAACTGGAAAATACGTCTTTTCTTTTTGTAATTCAAGAGTTTGACCAGTTTTCATCCCTCTCCAGAATTCAATATTTACATATTACCGTATACACACATGCAAATAGTGGCTGGATTATAGATTTGAAATAAAAATACACAAAAGTAATTTTATACCTTCCACTTTAACGTAATAGCACAGACAAATTGACATGAATTAAGTTCATAAATTAAATGAAACGTTACGAATGTACACACAAAAGGGCAGATACATTTGTGGTCGTTAGTATGTGTGAATATAAATGTATCAATTAATACGCATGTATCAATTCCTACAGATGTATACAGATATAAGATCGTTACATTACTAACATAAACCTATTAAAAAACGAGGTGTCTTGATCAAATGGATTACATACTATAAGCATTTGAATATCTGTATATTACGCTTAATCTGTAATGAAACAGATCAAAGTCAGATCGAAATATTATTACTTCTGTGAATTACGAACTGATTTATAATGATTATAGACCATAGACCTCTTATAGGCTAATAGTATAGCCATTTTTACTGAAGTCATCCTTATTATGTATATTGTTGATAAATAGTAGTGTTTACATTCGTATTGTATACTTTTATAATCAAACAAATACATAAGTATATGTTGTTGTTTATAAAAATAACTTGCACAATTGGAAATAATGATTTATATTTGTATCACAATTGAAACTGGTATATTTTCTTTTGTAAACAGACACAATGGCAGTATTTTATGAATTAATTTGTATTTACAGCAATGAGAGAGCGTATATTAAAGGTTATGGAACAAGAAGGCAGTACTCCTGCTAAATTTGCCGAAGCTATAGGCATTCAACGTTCGGCTATGTCTCATATCATGACTGGGAGGAATAATCCAAGCCTTGATGTGCTGATTAAAATTCTTGAACGGTTTACATATGTAGATTCGGATTGGTTATTATTTGGCAAAGGCGAAATGATACGCGAACACATGTCTACTGAGTCCAGTCTATTCTCAAATGCAGCCATAAACCCTCCCTCAGTACAGATACATTCCGAATATCGTCCGGAAATTGGGGCAAACACACCTGTAAACACACCTAAACAAGCTGTAATTGAGCAAATTGTACTGCCAGAAAAGCCTTCCAGATTAGTAAGTAAAATAATGATATTTTATTCAGATAATACATTCGACACTTTTACACTCGAAAAAAACAAGAAAGACTAACACAACTCGTTGCCTATATGTCATATTCATGTATCTTTGCGATATAAACTGAGTAATCATTATATATGAAGAAGTACATGTTAGACATGAAGGTTACAGCAAACTGTCGCCTTCATAAAAATTATTGCTTGTTGAAGTTGACTTCGGACAAAGTACTGCCAGATATGTTGCCTGGACAGTTTGTAGAAGTTCGTGTAGACAATTCTCCCACAACGTTTCTTAGACGCCCTATCTCTGTGAATTATGTGGACAAAGTAACTAATGAACTATGGCTGCTCATCCAATTAATTGGAGACGGTACACGTAGAATGGCTGAATATCAGCCAGGAGATCTTGTAAATATTATGTTGCCTTTGGGCAATGGCTTTACTTTACCTAATTTAGAAAATACTTCTCCTAAATTATTATTAGTAGGCGGTGGTGTAGGGACTGCACCGATGTTATACTTGGGCGCAAGCCTGAAAGCTATCGGCTTTGAACCTACCTTTCTTTTAGGTGCCCGCTCAAAAGAGGATGTTTTACAATTGGAACAATTTCAACAGATTGGTAATGTTTACGTTACGACGGAAGACGGATCGTTAGGCGAAAAAGGTTACGTCACCAACCATTCAATACTGATGGCTGTTCATTTTGATCAAATTTACACATGTGGACCTAAACCAATGATGGTTGCAGTTGCTAAATATGCAGCCAGCGCATCAATATCATGTGAAGTTTCTCTTGAAAACACCATGGCATGTGGCATTGGAGCTTGCCTCTGCTGTGTAGAAAAGACCCATGAAGGGCATGTGTGTGTGTGTACTGAAGGACCTGTATTTAATATAAATAAATTGACATGGCTGAATTAAACGTAAACATTGGTAAATTACAACTTAAGAACCCAGTAATGACCGCTTCGGGTACTTTTGGATATGGAATTGAGTATTCCGATTTCATGGATATCTCTCGTTTAGGTGGCATTTTTGTTAAAGGCACCACAATACAGCCTCGTGAGGGAAATGCATATCCCCGCATGGCTGAAACTAATGCCGGAATGTTAAACGCTGTTGGTCTTCAAAACAAGGGAGCAGACTATTTTTTGGATCATATCTACCCAAGCATTAAAGATATTGATACGAATATGATTGTTAATGTGAGTGGCTCATCCATTGAAACCTATGTGGAATGTGCAGAAAGAATAGCTACATTGGATCAGATTCCGGCGATTGAACTAAACATTTCTTGTCCAAACGTGAAACAAGGTGGCATGGCTTTTGGTGTTACTTGTCATGGTGCTTCAGAGGTTGTGAAGGCTGTTCGACGTGTATATCCGAAGACCCTTATTGTAAAACTTTCACCAAATGTAACGGATATAACTGAGATAGCTAAAGCAGTAGAATCAGCAGGAGCAGATTCTGTTTCACTCATTAATACTATGCTGGGAATGGCTATTGATGCAGAGAAACGTAAGCCTATATTATCTACAATAACAGGTGGCCTTTCTGGTCCTTGCGTAAAGCCCGTTGCCCTCCGAATGGTATGGCAAACTTATCAAGCGGTAAAGATACCTATCATAGGTTTAGGTGGTATTTCTTGTTGGAAAGACGCTGTCGAATTCATGTTAGCTGGTGCCGCTGCGATACAAATTGGCACCTATAATTTTGTTGATCCGACCGTCTCAATCAAGGTAATTGATGGGTTAAATGACTACTGCGATCGCCATGGATTTAAGTCTGTTTCTGAGTTAACAGGTGCTCTACAAGTCTAAAATAAATGCATTATTATGGATACAACTCTATTCGAATCACTGAACGAAATACTAAAAAACACCCAGATTACGCCCTACACAGCAGCTATAAAATTGCTGATTAGTTTTGTACTAGGAGCTATTGTGGGAGTGGAACGTCAGTTTAGAAGACGTGATGCTGGCATGCGTACTTTCACTTTGATTTGTATGGGTTCAACGGCTGCAATGCTGATATCGATCTGGATTCCGCAATCCTATCCGAATTTTCTGAACGGAGATCCGGGACGTATTGCGGCACAAGTACTCACCGGTATTGGTTTCCTTGGCGCAGGAGCTATCATACAGAGCCATGGCAGCATTCATGGACTGACTACAGCAGCATGTATATGGGTAATGGCAGTCATCGGCCTAGCCGTTGGTGCAGGCATGTATATCCCTGCAATCATAACAACGGCACTGACTTTATTTGTTCTGGTTTCGCTGGAGCAACTAGAAAAAAGAATGTTTCTGGATGGAGTTAATAAAATACTTACGATAAACTGTTCTACGGCTACACCAGATCTGAAAGCAATCCGTAAAGTGTTAGAAAGCAGGAACATATTTATCGTAAGTCTTTCATATGAGCACAATTATGAAAAGAATACGTCCATAATTACTTATAAAGTAAATGTAAAGGCTCAATCATCGTATAGCGACCTATTTCGCGAAATTCGTGAACAAGGATACATCTCTCAAATCAAGCTTTTGGCTTAAAATTCATAGTCTACACAGGCACGATCGGCCTTTACCGGGCCGATTAGTCCTTTCGAAACTGCTACATGTTCGGGATGGTTGGCGTATGTTTTTACGTCTTCCAGAGTGTTTAATTCGGTAGTCAAAATCAGATCCCAAACTTCGTCCGAATTGCAATTGAAGTCTACATGAATTTTATGTAGGACATCTATTTTATCTATCAATGCTTCGAGCGCAGTCTTTATTTCCTGCATTTTAATTAGTTTGTTTGCCGGTGTAGCAAACTCGTTAAGTTTGAACATTACGATGTGTCTAATCATAGCTTTTATTGTTTTATGAATTACATATTATCATCTAAAAAAGAATCTTTGTAGCCTAAAAAGTAGAGTATGCCGTCTAGTCCAATGGTAGAAATAGACTGCTTAGCAGTAGCTTTTACTTTTGGTTTGGCGTGAAAAGCAATACCTAAGCCCGCAATACTAATCATAGGAAGGTCGTTTGCACCATCACCAACCGCTACCGTTTGGCGGATGTCTACATTCTCAACTTGAGCAATCAGACGTAATAGTTCCGCCTTGCGTTTTCCATCCACAATGTCACCTAAATGACGACCTGTCAACTTACCATCTTCAATCTCCAAATCATTTGCATATACATAGTCGATATTATACTTTTGCTTCAAATAATTTCCAAAGTAGGTAAATCCACCGGAAAGAATGGCAATTTTAAAACCTACTTTTTTAAGAATACGCATAAGGCGATCTACTCCTTCAGTAATAGGTAAATTCTCGGCAATTTCTTGCAGAACGGACACATCTAGACCTTTCAATAATGCGCAACGTTGGCGAAAACTTTCACTGAAATCTATTTCTCCTCGCATAGCTGCTTCAGTTATAGCCTTTACTTCATCGCCAACGCCGGCACGTATAGCCAGTTCGTCTATTACTTCCGTTTCTATCAATGTAGAGTCCATATCAAAACAAATTAAACGACGCATGCGACGATACATGCTCTCTTCCTGAAAAGAAATGTCCATTTCTTGTTCGGTTGTGAGCTTCATAAAGGCAGCCTTCATAAGTTCTTTGTCTATCGGTGTGCCACGTACTGAAAATTCAACACTGGCCTTCGGTGTACGCTCATTTTCATCTAATGGAATACGCCCGGTTAATCGTTTAATATCATCAATGTTCATGTCTTGATCGGCAACGATACGCGTTACCCCTGCAATCTGTTTAGCAGTCAATTTACGTCCTAAGATCGTAATAATGTATCGATTTTTACCTTGCATACCTACCCACTGGTTATATTCTTCTTCCGTAATCGGATTAAAACGAATATTAACCCCAAGTTCATAGCTTTTAAACAGCAAATCTTTTAAGATATTTCCAGCATTTCCCTCTGTACTCAGAAACAATATACCTAAGGACAAATTACTATGAATATCAGCTTGACCAATATCCAAGATTACTGCATTATTCTTGGCTAAGATCTCAGTAAGTGCCGCTGTAACACCCGGGCGATCCGCTCCATTGATATTAAGAAGTATTATTTCGTCTTTTTGCTCCATGATTTAGAATTATTTGTGCAGCAAAGATACACATTACTTTACATACTCTCAGCAAACAAACTTTATTCTTAAATTTAAAAAGGCTGAAGTATGATGGGGCACTAGTAAAAACCTGTGTTTTCTGAATCAAAGATTTCTGAGTTAAAAAAGAAAGATGTATTTTTGTACTCTCAAAAAAGAATGGTACAAAAGGGTCACCGCCTATGATTTAGTAATTATTCTCATTATACTTATAATTATGATTATGTTTAATAGAGTGTTTAAACCTAGTCTACTTATAGAAAAATAAAGTCCGTACACAACTTCCCAGTTACATACGGACTAACAAATAACAAACTCTACTTATATGAAAAAACAAATACTATTCTTATTGAGTGTACTATTATAACAATACTTGAAAGTATAATGTTTAAATGAACTCAAAGTTTTATTATAGAAATATCATTACACAAAATTACATACAAACAAATGGTTCCTATTGATGTGCTTAAACATCAATAGGAACCATTTGTTTGTCAAATACAAATTATTATCGTATTTTTTATTTTTTCATTTTAGCTTCAATAGCATCGAACTCTGCACCCATGTTTAGGTTGTAATAGATACCTCTCAATGCTGTCATATTTTCAACATCTTCGGGTTTCAATTGATGTGCTTTTTCAAAGTAAGGAAGAGCCTTTTTGAAAAGATCTTTAGCTTTACCTAATTCTTCCTGATATTGCTTGCTGTCATTAATCAAGTTGGCTTCACCTTGCTTGTTTACACCTTGGTTATAGTATACACGACCTAGATTAGACAATGCATCTGTATAGTTTGCATCTGTTTCCAAGGCTTTAGCAAAGAACTTTTCGGCATTCGGATAATCCTTCAAGCCAGTTTCATAAACACGTCCCATCACATCGTAAAGTTGAGCGTTGGTCGGTTCTTTAGCGATAGCAGTGTTCAAATATTCAATTGCTTTTTCGTTTCTGTTTGAATAAATATAATTATTAATTAAGCTCATCAGATAATACTTTTCTTCCGGAAATTTATTCAGACCTTCTTCTAGAATTCTTTCATAATTCACGGTATCTTTAGCTTGGTTATATTCATAACACAGATATTGATATACATCGTTTGCTCTGTAATCCATATTCTTTGCGCGTTCAAGAGCAGCTATAGCTAATTTAGAATCTCCTAATTGTGTAGCAGCCACGGCAGCATAGAACTGAACGGTCATAAAGTTAGAGTCTCTAGCTGCTACAGGTTCGTCTTTAAACATTGGAGAGTCAGAGATCTGCAAATACTGATCAAAGAAATCATAAGCTTTCTTATAATCCTTCTGTTCAAAAAAATAAGCGCCACCATTGATATAATATACATGGTTAGCACCAACGATACCTTTAATATCCTTCGTGAATTTAGGCTTTACTTTGCCTTTTTCGTTTGGCTTTTGATCAAGATCATACGCTTTCTTGAAGTAAGGCCAAATGCTAATTAAAGCCTCATACATTACAGGCTCATTCGGTTTCTGACCTAATACCTGTTTGGTCCTTTCAACGCTAAATTGCTGATCTTCAATAAAGCCAGCCACATACCAAGTTTTAGCATCGTCTTTACTTTCCGGGTTATCCAAAGCACCTTTAATTAATGTTTTGGCCTCTCCAAAATCCGGTTTTTCTCCTTTTGCAATACCCTGAGCCTCGTTTACGGCTTTTTTCTGAGCGAAAGAGGCGGATGCTGCAATACATAATGCGACTGTTAATAATACTCGTTTCATTGCGATAGTAATTTGAGATTAATATTTCTATTTATTTAAATTATTCGTTTATTTCGTCTCCATCCTTGTCGACATCGTCCGGAATAGATTCATCTATTCCTTCCACGTCATTCACTTCGTCTGTTTCATCAAATAACTCGTTGATCAATGGTTTGATTGTTTGTGTTTTTCTTTCTTCCAAAGCTTCCCGTTCTGCTTTTTCCGCAGCCAGATTTTCTTCAGATTCAGACATAACCTTACATACAGAAGCTATTTCATCATTACGTTTTTCTAAGTTGATCAGGCGAACGCCTTGTGTAGCACGACCAATAACACTCAAATCAGCCACCTTCATACGAATGGTAATTCCTGACTTATTGATGATCATTAGGTCATTTTCATCTGTTACGTTCTTAACATCTACTAAATTACCTGTTTTATCGGTAATATTAAGAGTCTTTACCCCTTTTCCACCACGGTTTGTTATGCGATAATCATCTATGCTCGAACGCTTACCATATCCTTGTTCGGATACGACCAGAATTGTTTCAGATTCTTTGTCTTTTACGCAAATCATACCAATTACTTCATCCTTTTCTCCGTCCAATGTCATACCACGTACACCGGCAGCAGTACGTCCCATCACACGAACAGCACTTTCGTTGAAACGAATAGCACGACCATTGCGGTTGGCAATAATTACTTCGTTCTTCCCGTTTGTCATACAAACTTGTATCAAGCCGTCATCTTCACGTAAAGTAATCGCATTCACACCATTCTGACGTGGACGAGAATAGGCTTCAAGTAATGTTTTCTTGATAACTCCTTTCTTCGTACAGAATAATAAATAATGAGAATTGATAAAGTCAGTATCTGTTGTCAAATTCTTAACGCGGATAAAAGCATTTACCTTATCTCCTGATTCGATGTTCAGTAAGTTTTGAATAGCTCTACCCTTTGCGTTTTTGGCACCTTCAGGTATTTCGAACACTTTCAGCCAATAACACTTACCCTTAGCCGTAAAAAACAGCATCGTGGCGTGCATGGAAGCAGGATAGATATATTCCACAAAGTCTTCATCACGGGTTTCTGAGCCCTTAGCCCCTACTCCACCACGACCTTGTGCACGAAATTCGCTAAGCGGTGTACGTTTGATGTATCCCAAATGAGAAATGGTAATAATCATCTCATCATCAGCATAGAAGTCTTCCGGATTCAACTCTTCGGAAGCATAAATAATGTCTGTCTTACGTTCATCACCAAATTTGTCCTTGATTTCTTGTAGTTCGTCTTTTACTACCTTCATACAAAGATCTTCGTTCTCAAGTATTTCTTTTAAATAGGTAATCAATTTCTCAATCTCGTTATATTCACCACGCAACTTGTCTTGTTCGAGACCAGTCAACTGACGCAGTTTCATTTCAACAATAGCACGCGATTGAACGTCAGATAATGAGAAACGCTCCATTAATCGCTCCATAGCCTCTGCCGGGCTTTTTGACGATTTAATGATAGCTATTACTTCATCTATATTATCAGATGCAATGATTAGGCCTTCCAGAATGTGAGCTCTTTCCTCTGCCTTTCTTAAATCAAATTGAGTGCGGCGGAGAACGACTTCGTGACGATGGTCAACAAAAGCCATAATCATATCTTTCAAGTTCAACAAACGTGGACGACCATTTACTAACGCAATGTTATTTACGCTGAATGAGGATTGAAGAGCCGTCAGCTTGTAAAGCTTATTGAGCACAACGCTTGAATTAGCATCACGTTTTATATCAACGACAATACGCATACCCGAACGGTCTGACTCATCGTTTACATTTGAGATTCCCTCAATACGCTTTTCGCCAACCAAGTCGGCAATATATTTAATTAGTTCCGCCTTATTAACAAGGTAAGGAATTTCACTAATAATGATCTTTTCATGATTATTTTCCTGCTCAATCTCAGCTTTACCACGTAGGATAACACGTCCCCTACCCGTTTCGAAAGCCTCTTTCACACCGGCAAATCCATAAATGGTTGCACCGGTTGGAAAATCAGGAGCTTTTACATGCTCCATCAGACCTGCAATATCAATCTCTCCATGTGTGTCAATATATGCCATACAAGCATTCAACACTTCGCTCATGTTGTGAGGCGGCATATTTGTTGCCATACCTACAGCAATACCTGATGCGCCGTTTATCAGCAGATTCGGTATACGCGTTGGCAGAACGGTTGGTTCCTTTAGCGTATCATCAAAGTTCAATTGAAAGTCCACTGTCTCTTTATCAATATCCCGAAGCATCTCTTCAGCTAACTTGCTTAAACGAGCTTCAGTATAACGCATTGCTGCAGGACTATCACCGTCTACTGAACCAAAGTTACCCTGACCGTCTACTAACGGATAGCGTAATGACCAAGTTTGCGCCATACGAACCATCGCATAATATACGGATGAATCTCCATGAGGATGGTATTTACCTAAAACTTCACCAACAATTCTGGCAGATTTCTTATAAGCTTTATCGGATGTATTTCCCAGTTCATTCATTCCAAATAATACACGGCGGTGAACCGGCTTAAAGCCATCCCTAACATCCGGAAGAGCACGCGAAACAATCACAGACATTGAATAGTCAATGTATGCTGATTTCATCTCATCCTCTATGTTAATCTTTATAATTCTGTCTTGATCAATCATTTATGTTTATATTAGTTACACTCTGTTCTTTTTGTCTGAAAAATTGCACTAAAGTAGTGCTTTTCCGTGTACTACGAAAGCTTTTGACGTGAAAATTTACTATTCCAAGCTTTTCATGAGGGCAACCGCACCAAAATTTAAGGTTCAAAGCTTCTCAATTTGTATACCTTTTCAATAAATAGTAGCCAACAGTTGTACTACATGCCGATGTATTAGCATTAACATGCAGTATATTAATGAAAAAGACGGGACGTTTTATCTTTTTTGCCATATGTTATTATTCTTTTGAGCCAGCTCGTAACCTATTTTGAGCCTGCTCAAAATAGGTTACGAGCTAGCTCAAAATTAATTATGAGCTAGCCCAAACGCATAATAAGAAGAATGCTTTGAACTAACTGTTAGCATCGAAAGTACTAATCGTTCGAACGAATGACTTACTGGATTCAAACCATCTGCTTTTAAGCCTAAAACTTAACTTTGGTGCGGTTGCCCTGACTTTTCATCCCCCAATCAAGAATAATGGCATGGATTTTGATGATTACTCGAGAGAGTTTACTAATTTTGCATTCTCATAGTACATATATAATATAGTATGAAGAATAATTATTCAAAAAGATTGATTGATGTGATTGAGTATAGCCGTGAAGAAGCAATAAGGCTTCAGAACACTTATCTTGGTCCGGAACATTTATTATTAGGCATCTTGCGCGATGGTGAAGGAAAGGCCTTCCAAGTATTACGCGAACTGAATGTGAATACATCTGAGATTAAAAAGAGAATTGAGCGGGAGATAAAAAACGTATTTGATGTCGAAGGAAACGTACAACATGAAATAGCGATCAGTAAAACGACCGAACGAGTATTACGCATGAGCATGCTTGAATCGCGCATCTTTAAAAGTGAGGAAACCGGTACCGAACATTTGTTGCTAGCTATATTGAAAGAAGAACTTAATGTGGCTGCTAAAGCATTAAAGGTGGTTGGCGTTACTTATCGTAGTGTGTTTAATAATTTAGTAAGTGGCACTGGAGTTACCCGTATCGAAGAAGATGAAATATCGGATGGCTATACCGATGACGACGAGGAAGATGACGAGGATACATTCTCATCCCGCAAAGAGCCCATTCGCCCAACTTCTGGTAGTGGAATTACACAGCCAAAGTCACCCAACGACACACCTGTATTGGATAATTTCGGTACCGATATGACCCGTGCTGCTGCCGAAAATCGCCTTGATCCCATCGTTGGTCGTGAAAAAGAGATTGAGCGTTTGGCGCAAATCCTTAGCCGTCGTAAAAAGAACAACCCGGTACTGATTGGAGAGCCAGGTGTAGGTAAATCAGCTATTGTAGAAGGACTTGCTCTTCGTATTATTCAACGGAAAGTATCACGTATACTCTTCGACAAGCGTGTGATTAGTCTGGACATGGCTTCGGTTGTTGCCGGCACAAAATATCGCGGACAGTTTGAGGAACGCATCAAAGCCATTCTAAATGAGCTTTCTAAAAATCCGAATATAATCCTCTTTATAGACGAAATTCATACCATTGTTGGGGCAGGCTCTGCTTCCGGCTCAATGGACGCTGCCAATATGCTGAAGCCGGCCTTGGCGCGTGGCGAAATACAATGTATTGGCGCCACAACGCTTGATGAATATCGTAAGAATATTGAAAAAGACGGCGCTTTGGAACGACGATTCCAAAAAGTAATTGTCGACCCGACAACTGCCGAAGAGACCTTGCAGATCCTACAAAACATTACGGCTCGTTACGAAGAGCATCACAATGTAATCTACACCCCCGAAGCTCTGAAAGCTTGCGTATCATTGACAGAACGATATATCAGCGACCGTAATTTTCCAGACAAAGCCATTGATGCTTTAGACGAATCCGGCTCGCGCGTACATATATCTAATATAGTTGTGCCAAAGAGCATCGAAGAACTCGAAGCAAAAATTGAAGAGACAAAGAAAGATAAGCTGGCGGCCGTAAAATCCCAGAACTTTGAGTTGGCAGCCAGTTTTCGTGACAAAGAACGCCAGTTCCTCCTACAACTAGAAGCCGCCAAAGCCAAATGGGAGCTCGAACTGCAAGAGCATCGCGAAACGGTAGACGAAGAAAAAGTGGCAGAAGTAGTTGCCATGATGTCCGGTGTACCGGTACAACGAATAGCAAAGGCTGAAAACCTCCGGTTACTCGAAATGAGCGACAACTTGAAAGCAAAAGTGATTGGTCAGGACGATGCCGTTCAGAAGATTGTAAAAGCCATCCAGCGCAACCGTGTCGGGTTGAAAGATCCGAACAAACCAATCGGAACCTTTATGTTTCTAGGCCCTACAGGTGTCGGCAAAACGCATTTAGCCAAGAAGTTGGCGGAATATCTTTTTGACTCGGCAGACTCCTTAATCCGTATTGACATGAGCGAATATTTGGAGAAATTTGCAGTTTCCCGCCTAATCGGGGCACCTCCGGGATACATCGGATACGAAGAAGGCGGACAGTTGACTGAAAAGGTACGCCGTAAACCCTATTCGGTTGTGTTGCTCGATGAAATCGAAAAGGCGCATCCAGATGTGTTCAACTTGTTGTTGCAGGTATTGGATGAAGGACGTTTAACTGACAGTCTTGGCAGACGAATAGACTTCAAAAACACCATTCTGATCATGACTTCTAATATTGGTACGCGTCAGTTAAAAGATTTTGGTCGTGGTGTTGGTTTTAATATGCAAGGTGTCGGCGAAACGGATCGTGACTTCTCACGAAGTGTTATTCAAAAAGCGCTCAATAAAGCCTTTGCCCCTGAATTTTTGAATCGTGTGGATGATATTGTAATGTTCGATCAACTGGATAAGGAAGCCATTCACAAGATCATAGACATTGAGTTGAAAGGCCTTTACGAACGTGTTTCAAAGCTGGGTTACACCTTAGTATTGACCGACGAAGCGAAGGACTTCATTGCCAGTAAAGGTTACGATGTGCAGTTTGGCGCCCGTCCGCTCAAACGAGCTATCCAGAAATATTTGGAGGACGAAATGGCCGAAATGATTATCCGCGCTTCCGTTGTTGAAGGGGACACCATCGTGGTAAGCTTTAATAAAGAAGAGCAAAAGATTACTACAGTAGTAGAAAAGAGAGAAGCCTAAACAGAGTTTCTGTCGCTAGAATAGTCAAAATGTCAGACACTTGTTGTCTGACATTTTTTTTTGCCGAAAATTAAGCGCCATTGTCTAAAGCTAGACATTTAAAAAACTAAGTAATGATATTGGAAAGTTATAGCAATGGATTAGAAATATCAAAAGTATGTCATTGTGTCATCAAATAGGCGCAGATACGTATTTCTAATTTGCAAATTAGCGTTTGGCATCCAATTTGTATTGATAATAGCAATTGTAGAATTTAAAAGACTAAATGTTTTTACAATAGTTTTACTAACAAAATTAGAACAAACATAATTGATTAATCATGAGCAAACAAGGAAACATTGGTGTTACAAGTGATAACATCTTCCCCATTATTAAAAAGTTTTTGTATAGCGACCATGAAATTTTTCTGCGTGAATTAGTATCGAACGCAGTGGATGCAACTCAAAAGTTGAAGACGCTTTCGTCTGTTGGCGAATTTAAAGGTGAACTAGACGACTTGACTGTTCGGATAAAATTCGACGAAAACACCATAACCATATCAGACCGTGGTATTGGTATGACGGCCGAAGAAATTGATAAATATATCAACCAGATCGCCTTCTCCGGTGCTGAAGAGTTTGTTGAAAAATACAAAAAGGATGCTGCCTCCATCATTGGCCATTTTGGTCTGGGCTTCTATTCTTCTTTTATGGTATCTAAAAAGGTAGAGATTGTAACACGCTCGTTCAAAGAGGGAGCAGTAGCTATGAAATGGAGTTGCGACGGTACGCCTGAATACAGCATGGAAGAGACTGAGAAAGCGGACCGCGGTACGGATATTATCCTTTACATAGACGACGAAAACAAGGACTTCCTCAATAAAGACAAAATAAACGGACTACTTACGAAGTACTGCCGCTTCCTCCCCATCCCCATCGCTTTTGGAAAGAAACAGGAATGGAAAGATGGCAAGCAAGTAGATACCGACGCCGACAATTTGGTAAACGACACACAGCCGGCTTGGGTGCGCAAGCCGGCCGACATGACAGATGCCGATTATAAGAAGTTCTATCAGGATCTCTATCCGATGAGCGAAGAGCCTCTGTTCTGGATTCACCTGAATGTGGACTATCCGTTCAACCTGACCGGTATTCTCTATTTCCCCCGCATCAAGAGTAATATTGACATGAATCGTAATAAGATTCAACTCTACTGCAACCAGGTATTCGTTACAGATTCTGTTGAAGGCATCGTACCCGAATTCCTTACTCTGCTACATGGTGTACTCGATTCGCCGGATATTCCACTGAATGTATCCCGTTCCTATTTACAGAGTGACCAGAACGTAAAAAAGATCTCAAGTCACATAACAAAAAAGGTAGCCGACCGTTTGGAAGAAATATTCAAATCCGACCGCGTGCAGTTTGAAGAAAAATGGGAAAGCTTGAAACTCTTTATCCAATACGGCATGCTGAGTGACGAAAAGTTCTACGACCGTGCTGCCAAGTTTGCCTTACTGAAGGATGTGGATAGTAAATGCTATACATTCGAAGAGTACCGCACGCTGGTAAAAGAAAACCAAACAGACAAAGACGGTAGCTTGATCTACCTATACAGCAACAACAAGGACGATCAATACAGCTACATTCAGGCTGCCAAGGACAAGGGCTATAATGTCTTGATAATGGACGGACAGTTAGATGTGCATGCCGTCAGCCAAATGGAACAGAAGTTTGAAAAGACTCACTTCGTTCGTGTAGACAGCGATACGATAGACAACCTGATTCGTAAGGAAAACACCAACAAAGTAGAGTTGGCAGAAGAACAAAAAAACGCTTTACAGGAAGTATTTAAGAGCCAGATGCCGAAACTAAACAAAGCTGAATTCTACGTAACCTTCGAAGCACTGGGCGAAAACGCAAACCCGGTAATGCTTACGCAAAGCGAGTACATGCGCCGTATGCGAGAAATGTCGGCCATGCAACCCGGAATGTCGTTCTACGGTGAAATGCCGGATAGCTACAACCTAGTGTTGAACACTGACCATTCGCTGGTAAAGAAGGTGCTAACCGACGAAGAGCAGGCTTGTGCCGACAAACTAAACCCAATCCTTGCCGACATCAAAGGCTGGAAAGCCCGTCAGGAAGACTTGCGCGCCATACAGGATAAAAAGAAGGAGGAAGAGGTTACTGCTCAGGAAAAAGAAGATATGACCAACACGAACCATAAACTGGACGAACTTCGCGAACAGAGCAATGCCATCTTGTCAGAATATGCCGGCGGCAATAAAATGGTTAGCCAGCTGATAGACCTTGCCCTCTTAGGAAGCGGTATGCTGAAAGGGGAAGCGCTAAGCAGCTTTATCAAGCGCAGTGTGCAAATGATTGGTTAATTTCGACTTATATCTGAATAATACTAAAAAAGGGGACGTTTCCAAACCGGAAGCGCCCCCTTTCTTGTTATCGTACAAGAAGCCGAATTTAAAAAAAAGTGTTTGGATATACTTGCCAATTAAGAAATATCCTTTACTTTTGGATAAGAAAAAAGAAATTCCAGTATATGAAGCATATCATCCTCTCTGTAGTTTTTTCAGTCATGATTATCTCCCCTATATCCGCTCAGAAAGTAGGCTTGGTATTGAGCGGTGGTGGCGCGAAAGGGGCTGCTCATATCGGTGTTATCAAAGCACTCGAAGAGAGCAATATTCCTATTGATTATATAACCGGTACGTCCATCGGCGCGATTATTGGCAGCCTATATGCAATGGGTTACTCACCTGAGGAGATGTTGGCACTAATGCTTTCAAAAGAATTTGGATACTGGCAAACCGGTACGGTAGAGACTGAGTACGTCTATTATTTTAAAAAGCCAATAGCCACCCCCGAATTCGCCCATTTCTCGATTGATATGTCCGATTCGTTACAAATCAAAGCCAGCTTCTTTCCGCAAAGTCTAATCAACCCAATTCAGATGAATCAGGCATTTATGGCTCTTTTCTCCCAAGCAACAGCCAAGTCCGGGTGGAATTTCGACAATCTTTTCATACCCTTCCGCTGCATAGCATCCGATATATATGGTAAAAAAGCGGTTGTTTTCAAGAATGGAGATTTGGGTGATGCCGTACGTGCCTCCATGAGTTTTCCTTTTGTTTTTCAGCCGATATGGAAGGACAGCGTGCCACTCTTTGACGGTGGAATCTATGATAATTTCCCGGTTACACCGATGGAAGACTCTTTTCATCCGGACTTCATCTTCGGCTCAGTCGTATCTGGAGGAAACAACAAACCGTCCGACAACCCCTACAACCAGTTGGAAACTATGATTATGCAGAAGACCGACTACGAAGTTCCTGAAGAACTCGGCATGACGCTCAAGTTTAACTTTCCCGATGTTTCTCTGCTCGATTTCCAGAAAGGAAAGGCACTAATGGACATTGGGTATAGACGCACTATGGCCATGATAGATTCCATCAAAGGACGAGTAAAGAGCTCCGTGCCGTTAGCCGAAGTAACCGAACGGAGAAAAACATACAAAGAGGGACTCCCCCCATTGATATTTAGAAACATCTATGTAACCGGCGTTAGCGAATCGCAACGCAAATACATTGAAGCACAATTGCATCGGGACTTTAACCGCGAGTTTTCGATGGAAGAGTTCAAACGCGCATATTTTAAGATGCTGACCTACTCAAAGATTAAGGAGATCATGCCCCATGCTGTCTATAACAGAAAAGAAAAGGCTTTCGACCTCTACCTGAAAGTTACGATGAAAGAGGAAATCACCATTAGCTTTGGGGGTAACGTCTCTTCGCATCAGGCTAACCAGCTATTTTTAGGCTTGGGATATCAGTACTTGGGTCGTTTTGCGGCTGATGTGAATGCAAACTTTCAAGTGGGAAACTCCTTTAGCGGCGCATTGCTGAACGGGCGTGTCTATTTGCAAACCTTGATACCCACATATATAAATTGGGAAGGTGTCTATTCAGACAAACGTTATTCCGAAAGCCAGTCTCTGTTTTACGAAGACGTGCTACCAGCCTTTATCAAGCAAGATGAGCTATTTACGCGTGTAAAGCTAGGCTTCCCCTTCCTTAATCGTGCGAAAGCGGAAATCGGCTTTGCGTATGGCCAACTGAACGATTATTATTTTCAGACCTCCAACATACAGTTCTCGAATACAACCTTCGACCGTAGCC
This sequence comes from Tannerellaceae bacterium, assembly GCA_036654795.1. GTDB lineage: Bacteria > Bacteroidota > Bacteroidia > Bacteroidales > Tannerellaceae > JAVVRI01. Next base: position 10,403 of record JAVVRI010000001.1, on the reverse strand, counting down.
GTTACAGCCTGTTTTGCGGTTCGCTCAGCATTGAGCAAAATTCGCTGAACGCCAAACAATACCCAATCAAAGGAAAACAACAGTTTCTGATTGCTGAGTATGTAACAGGGAAGTCAGCTTATACTCCCTCCATCCCTACGTTGGACAATCCGTATGAAAAAACAACCGACAGTTGGTTACAGATGAAAGGCCATTGGCAGCAATATCAGGAGTTAAACGATCATTTCAACCTAGGATACTTGGCCGAGATGGTGATTTCTAGCAAAAATCTGATGAACAACTATACAGCCTCTATCCTGCAAGCGCCAGCCTTTACCCCCACTCCGCACAGCAAGATTGTCTTCAATGAAGCATTTCGAGCCAATCAATATGTGGCCATCGGCATCTCGCCAATACTAAAGTTAAGTAAACTATTCCATTTTCAGTTGGATTTGTATGGTTTTGCCCCGTTATATGATATTAAGAAAAAGGAAATGATGCAATCTGAGAATTCATATCGGGCTGTTCCCTATTATGGCAAGTTTTTTAACACGTTTCGGTACATGGGCGAAGCTGCTTTTGTGCTGCAACTGCCATTTGCCTCTATCAGCTTGTATGCCAACGGATACAGCTATCCAACTAAGAATTTCAACTTTGGATTGAACATCGGTTACCTGATCTTTAACCCTAAAATGCTAGATTAATTAGAAAAAAGTTGCTAATTTATTTGCAAGTATAAAAGAAAGGACTACCTTTGTACTCGCAATCAAGAACAATGGCCGCGTGGCTCAACTGAATAGAGTAGCTGACTACGGATCAGCAGGTTACAGGTTTGAATCCTGTCGCGGTCACACTAAAAAAGCCGTAAATTAATAATTTACGGCTTTTTTTATGACATTACTGACAGAAAACATAATCGGCTGACCCCATAATCGCTGAATAGTTACTATAGACTTCAGTAATTGTTGTATGAACTCAATTAAAGCATAAAAGAATGCAAATTTTATATCCAATATGCCAAAATGTCAAGTCAACATTGTATTTTTGAAAGCATAAACTACTAATTCAGCAATATCATGGAATATCAGTTCAAGGTTCAGCTTAGAGGCGTAACAAAGCCTCCGTTGAGAGGGATTCACTGAAAGGCTGGGATTGGCACTTTACACCAATAGAATTAGGCATTAAACTTGTGAAAACCAAACAGGAAAAAGAAAAAATAAAGTCGGCTTTGGATAAAATAAAACCGAATGGGAAAAGTTGGGACTGGGACTATAAAAAAGCTCAGGAACTAATGTTGGAACTCATCAAAAAGACAGAAAGCCACGAGGCAGCTGCCCGATTTATAGAGAATAACCTTTCTAATTCACAATTCAGAGTCGAATTAATAGAAAAAGCCCTGAATGCAAAGGATTACCCGAAGGTCGAGAGTCTGGCGTCTGAAGGGATTGCCAGAGATGAAAAAGATGCTCCCGGGTTGGCTGATAATTGGCGTAATTATCTATTGACGGCCTATCAGCAAACCGGAGATGTAAAAAATATAATTCAGTTTGCCCGCTACTTTTTTATTCATTCAAACGGGCGTTACCATCCTTTGAAATATTATTATGAACTGCTGAAATCTCTTGTCCCCCAAGATCAATGGCATGATTATTTAAGCGGTCTTATTAAAGATATAAAAGACGGAAGTCGTTGGATTGATTATAATCGCATCTCACAATTGTACATCTGGGAATTGCAGTGGGATAAATTGTTTGAATTACTCCGACAGAACGTCAGTTTTGAGCGCATTGCCGATGCGGAACAATATCTAGCGGACTCTTATCCCAATGAGTTGGCAACCCTTTATAGGAACCTCATACTTACCTATCTGGAACGTAATATGGGACGGGGACATTATCAAGCCGCATGCCGATATATACAGCGAATGATAAAGTTGGGAGCCCGCCCTATGGCTACGGATCTGGTCAGAAAATTAAAAGTTATGTATCCGACGAGAAGAGCATTGCTTGAGGAACTGGGTAAGGTTTAGTTTTGTATGATATTTGGTTAGACAGGAGCAATCGTCATCCACGGACTTTTGCACATGAGCCGTTTTTTTTTTCACTGTTTTGTTTTTCTTTTTATACCTATACTTTATATCTTTGCATACTAATTATTAGTAAGCCGACAATTGCCAACCTATAGACCGACAGTTGTCGGCTTATAGATCGACTACAGTCAGCCTATAAGCCGACAACTGTCGGCCTATTAATAATTAGTTATATTCAGATTAAAATAATGTGTACTCATCAATAAAACGAAGCAAGATGGCCGCGGAATACAAAATGGAACGTAATCCTAACCCAAAGAGGGAGATTGAAAAACAAGCTTTACACCCCCGGCTGATATCACAGGGGACGGTAGGAACGGAAGAAATAGCACAATATGCACAGGACACCTCTTCTATCTCGTCTGCCGACATGAAAGGGGCGTTGGCAGTATTAGCACAATATACCGCTCGACAGCTGAAGGATGGATATACCGTTTACATTGAAGGGATAGGATACCTAACGCCTACACTCCAATCGCGTCCGGTGATGGAGGCAAAGGAGCTCCGTAGCGAATCAGTACATTTTAAAAATGTAGCTTTCAGGTGCGATAAGAAATTGAAACATAACTTGAAAGTTATGCCTATCTACAAAGAATCGACTCCAAAGCTTGAGGATTTTGACATCGACGAGCGTCGTTCACGCCTTATTTGGTATCTGGATCGGCACGACTATATCACCTCTACCACCTATCGTGCTTTAAATCATTGCAGCAAATACAGCGCCCAAAATGATTTGCAGTATTTTGTAGGCACGGAGCTGCTACAAAAGATAGGACATCGAGGCTCCACTATCTACCAAAGAAACATACATAATCCGTTGAGCACTGAAAAGTTTATGCCCGAAGAATAAAAGGTTGAAAAAGGGATAGGAAAAAAAGTTTTACTTATCTTTACACGCTGAATATATACTGATAGAACTTATGTTTATACAAAACACACTACGGCTACTACTTTTCCTTTTTATCATATCAACCCCTTTGCAAGCTCAGGAGAGAGCACACCGTAAGTCTGGTAGGGAACGGGACAGACGCGGCCATTACGAACCATTGTTCGGCAAAGCATTGGCCTCCTTTCCCATAAACTCCTCTGAGCTAAAGGGGGCTCAGTTTTATCTAGTCAGTGGGCATGGAGGCCCCGATCCGGGTGCAATCGGAAAGATGGGCAGAGCCGAACTGCACGAAGATGAATACGCGTATGACATCATGCTTCGACTAGCTCGTAATTTGATGATGCGTGGTGCGAAAGTAGAAATCATCATACAAGATGCCAAGGACGGCATACGAAACAATCAGATATTGAATAATAGCAAACGAGAAACTTGTATGGGGAACCCCATTCCCCTTAGCCAACTACAACGTCTGGATCAGCGATGCCGACAGATCAACACGCTCAACAAGAAAAATCAGACTTCCTACAGTCGTGCGCTTTTCATTCATGTAGATAGTCGTAGTAAGAGCCATCAGACGGATGTTTTCTTCTACCATTCGGTAAAGAGTCCCGCCAGTCGTCGTTTGGCAAAAACATTCAAATCAACGTTCGAAAAGAAATACAGCCGGCATCAACCGGGACGTGGGTTTAGCGGTACGGTAGATCAACGTAACCTCTATGTATTGCGTAACACACAAGTTGTGTCCGCATTTGTGGAACTAGGCAACATCCAGAATAGTTTTGACCAGAAACGTATTATCCTAAGCGATAACCGCCAAGCATTAGCCAACTGGATGTGTGAAGGCTTTATTATCGACTATAATCATTACAAAAGGAATAAAAAGCGCTAAGCGCCTTTTTTTCACTCCTATAATGGCTATAAATCCGAATAGACCTTTTATCTTTGTAAAACGAAATCTAAAAGAAAAAAACAGTATCATGAGTAAACCCTTCATCTCTCCTTTTGCTAAACCAATTTACGTTATGCTGAAACCAGTCGGTTCGGTGTGTAACTTGGCATGCGAATACTGCTACTATCTGGAGAAGAACAAACTGTATCCTGAAGTGAAAAATCACATCATGACCGATCAGTTGCTTGAAAAGTTTATTCAGGAATACTTGGCCTGCCAGACAACACCCGAAGTGCTTTTTACATGGCATGGGGGCGAAACCTTGATGCGTCCCCTTAGTTTCTACCGGAAGGCGTTGGAGCTGCAAAAGAAATATGGCAACGGACGGCAGATTGATAATTGCATACAAACGAACGGCACGCTGCTAACTCGCGATTGGTGTCGCTTCTTTAAGGACAATAACTTTCTGGTAGGCGTCTCCATTGACGGGCCACAGGAGTTTCACGATGAATATAGACGAAATCGGCAAGGGCTTCCCTCCTTCGTTAAGGTAATGAAAGGAATCGACTTGCTTAAAAAATATGAAGTAGAATACAATGCGATGGCGGTGGTCAACGATTATAACGTAGACTATCCGCTGGAGTTTTATAACTTCTTCAAAGAGATGGATTGTCATTATATCCAATTTGCTCCTATCGTAGAGCGGATGGGACGGCATGCAGACGGGACACTCCTCACCTCTCCTGACCAGCAAAATGCAGATATCGAACTGGCTCCATTTAGTGTGGATGCGGAGCGGTGGGGCGACTTTCTTTGTGCTATATTCGATGAATGGCTAAAGGAAGATGTAGGGAACTATTACGTCCAGCTATTCGATTCCACCTTAGCTAACTGGGTAGGCGAACAGCCCGGAATATGCACCTTGGCTCGGACATGCGGACATGCCGGCGTGATGGAGTTTAACGGTGACATCTATGCCTGCGACCACTACGTGTTTCCAGAATACAAACTGGGAAATATCCAGACAAAAACCATCACAGAGATGATGTATAGTCCCGAACAGCTCCGTTTTGGCGCTGATAAACAAGATAAACTGCCTGCACAATGTCGGGCATGCGAATATCTATTTGCCTGCAATGGTGAATGCCCGAAGAACCGCTTTCTGCATACGACAGACGGCGAGCCGGGACTCAACTATCTGTGTGTCGGTTATAAGAAATTCTTTGCACATGTAGCCCCTTATATGGACTTCATGAAAAAAGAATTATTGGCAGAGCGTCCGCCGGCAGGTGTAATGGAATGGGCAAGAAATAATATAAATCTATAAATATGAACCTAAATCGACGTGAATTTATTAAGACAGGAGGTCTGGTTATGCTAGGCTCGTTAGCAGCCCCGGCACTTTTAGGAGCTTGTGGAGCAAACGACGCTGACAAAGCAGCCGGCATCTTATTCGCTATGGATCACTTTGGCATTGGCGAAAGCGATCTGAAAAAAGTACTCACCGCCGCACTTGAAAAAGGTGGCGACTATGCTGATTTGTTCTTCGAGCATTCTTATCGAAATAACATTGGTTTGCAAGATGGTGCCGTAAATCGAGCCTCGTCAAATATTGACTTCGGGGTGGGTGTACGCGTCCTATCAGGCGACCAGACCGGTTATGCCTATGTGGAAAACGTAACACTGGACGAGATGCTCACTGCCGCCCGCACAGCTGCCCGTATAGCCAATAGCACTACTCTTCAAAAAGTAGCCAACCTGACGGAGAAGCCTCTTAAGAACAACTTCTACGGTGTACAAACCCCTTGGGATGAGTTTGCAGTCAAAGAGAAAATGCCTTTTTTGCAAAAGCTGAATGATAAAGTCTTTTCCCTTGACCCACGTGTGCATAAAGTAATGGCATCTTTGGGCGACACAACAAGCCATATTTTCTTCTGCAACTCCGAAGGACAGATGTACTACGACTATCGCCCCATGATAACGCTAAGCGTCGTTTGTATTATGGAATCCGACGGTAAGATAGAGAATTCATACGCCGCCCGCGCCTTCCGTATGGGGGCTGAGTTCTTGACGGATAATCTGATTAATGAACTGGCTAAAGAGGCTGTCGATAAAACGTCTATCCTCTTTCAAGCTATCAAACCCAAGGGTGGAGAAATGCCAGTCGTGATGGGTGCCGGAGGATCCGGTATCCTCCTTCATGAAGCCATTGGACATGCCTTTGAGGCTGATTTCAACCGTAAAAACACCTCTATCTTCTCCGACCAACTAAACAAAAAGGTTTGCAATGAACATATCAATGTGGTAGATGATGGAACGATCCCCTTCAACCGCGGCTCGATCAATGTGGACGATGAAGGTGTGGATGGACAGAAAACCTATATCATCAAAGAAGGCATCCTGACAAGCTACCTGCACGACCGCATCAGCGCCAAGCACTACGGCATTCCCTCTACCGGAAACGGACGGCGCGAGTCTTTCCGCCAAATGCCTATCCCCCGTATGCGGGCTACCTACATGGAGGCTGGAAATGTAACAGAAGAGGAGATGATCTCTACCGTAAAACAGGGTATTTATGCTGCAAACTTCACCAATGGACAAGTGCAGATTGGTGCCGGAGATTTTACCTTCTTCGTAAAGGATGGCTATCTGATCGAAAACGGCAAACTGACGCAACCTATAAAGGATGTAAACATCATCGGAAACGGCCCCAAAGCATTGGCCGACATCACAATGGTGGGTAATAATTATAAGATGGATAACGGTACGTGGACATGTGGCAAAGACGGGCAATCATGCCCCGTAACTTGCGGTATGCCCTCTGCCTTGGTTAGTAAACTTACAGTAGGAGGAGAAAACTAATTATGATAACAAACGAAAATAAGGAACTGGCACAATGGGCCATGAAGTATGCATTGGAAAATGGTTGCCAAGCATCGCGTGTGAGCTTATACAACGGATCAAGCAGTTCGTTCGAAATAAGAGACATGAAAATAGATCGCCTGCAACAGGCTTCGGAAAACGGACTAGCTATCCAACTCTATGTAGACGGTCGCTATGGTTCATTCTCAACCAATCGTCTGGACAAAAAAGAGCTTGCTAAGTTCATTAAAGAAGGTATTGACGCTACTCGCTTCTTGGCGGAAGACAAAGCGCGTACCCTGCCTGACCCCTCTCGTTATTATAAAGGAGAAGGAGCTGATCTGGACTTAATAGACCCTCACTTTGATGCTATACAGACAGACGACAAGGTTAAGCTTGCCATGAACACGTGCGATGAACTCTTCGGAAAGGACGAACGGATCATCTCCGCCAACTCCTCATACAACGATGAGAAGGATTTCAAATACATGGTAACTAGTAATGGCTTCGAAGGAGAAACCTCCGGGTCTTCTTACAGTTTGGTGGCCAGCGTAAGTATCCGGGGCGAAGGTGATGCTCGTCCCGAATCTTATTGGTATGACTCCTCGCTCTACTACGATGTACTCATCAAACAGGGATTAGGACAGAAGGCTATGGAACGTGTTATACGTAAACTAGGGCAACAAAAAGTAGCCTCCGGAAAATACACAATGGTAGTAGACAATATGAACTCAGGACGATTGCTCTCTCCGGTGATAGATGCCCTCTACGGCTCTTCCATACAGCAAAAAAACTCTTTCATGCTGGATAAACTGGATCAAAAGGTAGTAGGCGACAATGTAACGCTAATAGACGAACCTCATTTACACCAATCAGCCGGTGCTCGCTATTTCGACAGTGAAGGAATAGCCACTAAACGCATGCCCGTATTTGAAAACGGAGTGCTGAAAACCTATTATATCGATACCTACTCTGCGAACAAAATGAACGTAGCACCGACCATCAGTTCGCCCTCCATCCTGACCATGACAATGGGCAACAAGAATACGGACGGCCTTATTGCCGGAGTAGACAAAGGTATCCTAATCACAGGATTTAATGGTGGAAACTGCAACAGCACGACGGGAGACTTCTCGTATGGTGTAGAGGGCTTCCTTATTGAAAACGGTAAGCTTACAACGCCCATCTCCGAGATGAACGTTACCGGAAACATGATCACTCTCTGGAGCAATCTGGCAGAAGTCGGCAACGACCCACGCCTCTCCTCTAGTTGGCGCATTCCCTCCCTCTTATTCTCTGACGTGGATTTTAGCGGATTATAAAGTAAGCTATCGATCAAAAAAACCGTATTGTAAAACAAAATAAAACCTTGAGATGAAACTATGACATCTCAAGGTTTTATTTTATTTGATTAACTTTGGATTCGCGGAGATGAGTGCATGACGGATATTATTATAGAAAGTGTTGAAAACAAATTGATGAAGATATGATAAAGAAAATTCTGACATACTACGCCTCCCGCCTGAACGAATACTTATCAGCCCTGCATCGTCAACCCGAAGGGATGGTGGAAGTGGGCTTCATTGGAAACAGTGCCGAGATAAAGCCGAACAAGATGGTAGTGACGCTCATTAGCGTGGAACGTGAGACGGCCAGTGGCATTTCCGCTCCTGTCCGGCGCACAATGGAAGGTTATACCCGCATGACACCGCCGCTCCTGCTGAACCTCAACATCATGCTGGCTGCCGTTTATGATGAGAAGCGATATGCAGAGTCTTTGTCCGTACTTTCGGACAGTTTGAAATTCGTGCAGTCCGTACCCAGATTCGATATAGATTCTGTAGATTATTCCATCGAAATCGTATCTTTGTCCACACAGGATGCCAATAACATCTGGACTACGCTTGGCGGACAATACTATCCATCGGTGATGTGCAAGATACGACGGTTGTTGATTGATGCGGAAGAAATAACGGCCAGCGGAAGTCTGTCACGAAAACAGACGGTGAGTTTATAATTTAGAATAAGAAGAAAGAGATGGAAAGCTATCGGCCTTTATATCGCATCATTACGGAACACGACTATTTCGTAGGCAAACCGTGTGCCGCCCTAGAGTGTCGCCTTTCACCACAAGGAAAATCATTGGCACGGCAACGCGGACTGCTGTTTCGCCAACTGGCTGCCAATGAATGGGAGGTGCTTTTTGATGCGGCAAGCGCAGATGCCACAAACGATGTGTTGGAACTGGAACTAAGTGTTAGCTCCGACCCGAATTTCGTGTTATACACCGAATGGAAAGATTTCTGTCCGACTGCTGCTTATAGGCTACAACTTCCACTGCCGGCAGAAGAGAAGGATGCAGCTTCCGCTATTCGCTTGGCAGACGGAAAACGAAAAATAGGTTCATCCCTCTGCACGGTTCACTTGCACTTGACGCAAAAGCTCATAGAAGCCGCCAAAGCGGAGGCTCCCGAAGTATGCCGACTGCATTTCCATACACCGAAACGATATTGGGAATATATTTTCCTGCCTCGCAACGATGATGGCAGCGTGCCGAGTGGAGAGTTGCAATTGGAAGACACCACAGGTCAGGTTGCATTCTGCCAATTCTATAAAACGCAAGCCTACGGGAGAGAAGCCTGGTGCGTTAAATCCACGGATGCCATACCTGTTCGCTCCACTTATGAATGCCGCCTGCGGCTTGTGGTAAAAGGTAGTGAAGAAGAATTACCCAAACGCATCTTGCTCAGGCAAGTGGAATCGCCTATACTCGGGAGGTTTCAAAGTAGTCGAATCGACTGTATGCAGCAAGTCTGCTACTATTGACAGAGCAAATAGATATTTAATGACACTGATTACAATATAAACCTTTAAATTTAAAATTATGGGAGAATACAAAACACCCGGCGTTTACATCAAAGAGAAGAACGCATTCGGCAATTCGGTAGTCGAAGCCGAAACGGCCATTCCCGCCTTCATCGGTTATACCGAGAGCGCACAGAACGGGGATGACGACCTTACGAATAAACCGATGAAGATTTCGTCGATGACGGAGTTTATGAAATACTTTGGCGGAGCGCCAATGCTGGATATAAAGATAGACCTGCAGACTTATTATGCAGGATTTACAGCAGATGATTTGAAAAATCTGACGGAAGAAGCGGCTAAACTCGTCATAGCCCCGCCGGCGAATGTCTTGCAAGAGAAAATAGTAGAAGAAAAAGAAGAAACATTTACTTTCAAAACAGGGAACCAGCCTCCAGAAAAGACGTTTACCAAAAGAACGTCCTTGTTTGTTATGGGCGCTTCCCCCTATACCTTATATCATCACATGATGCTATTCTTTGCCAACGGAGGCAGCACTTGTTATGTCGTTTCGGCAGGAAAGTATGAAAAGACCCAAACAATAGACAGCTCCACCCTTATCTCGGCATTGCACACCCTGGAACTCGTGCGTGAAATAACGATGGTTGCAATCCCTGAGGCGGTAAACATAGCAGACGTAACTGCATTCAACAAGGTGCTCACAGCCATGTTGCAACATTGTGGTGACACAATGAAAAACCGATTCGCCTTGCTCGACATCTATCCCAAGGAAAGCGAGCGTACAAGTATCGACACTCAAATAAATGATTTTCAAGAAGGCGTTGGCTCAAACTTTTTATCCTATGGTGCGGCATACTACCCTTGGCTGA